>JACQBY010000075.1 GCA_016201875.1 Nitrospirota bacterium | reverse complement strand
CTCGCTTCGATAAAGACTTTCAAAAATCCATTGATGTTGTATAGAAGTTCTCAGGTGTGAACAGTTATATTATCTAGAACTAAAAAAAGACTGTATTTATAATAACTTACATGATATCTGGACGGTATCACCGGAAATAAGTAACCCCCGGATGATCCAGGGGTACTCAAAGTTATGAAGGCTGGTGTAAATAGCATCATTTCCTAAAAAATTGTTGGTCCATTCAGCAACGTTAGCCGCTACCGAAACAGCAAGGGATACAAGAAAGGTAGCAAGGTAACCTCCATAAGGTTTGCCCTCCTGCCCCCGTTTCAGGGTTCCAAGCATCAAAGTAATATCACCGATTTCTAGACCGAGAGCCCACAGGTTTGAGATCCACCAGTTTGGCTCAAAATGAGCGGCCAATCCAGCCGTATTCACATAGGAAACGCTCAAATAAAGGAGGAACGTACTCCATAACGCTTTTCTAAAAAGCTGTTTCATCAATGCTCCCTTACTTATATCTAATCAGTAGTGTCCGGTTAAGAGTTGAATAAATTCAATTGGTTCTGGTTCTTCATCATATTTTTTCGTTCTGCAGATGTCTGAAGTGCTTGTTGTAAGGGCTTTTTCTCGAAAAGGGTGACGGATAAAATCTGTAGCAACGTATAAAGGGATGTTTCGAGATTGAGCCGTTTTTTGATGATGGCGATGAGTAGATAGGTCGACACGGCAATCCAGATTTGGGTTTTCACCGCGTTCTCCGAGGTGCCGTAAAACCGATTGATACGAAGATGTTGTTTGATCCATTTGAAGAACAGTTCGATTTGCCAACGTTTCTTGTAAAGCGCGCAGATGGTCAACGCCGGTAAGGCTGTATGATTGGTCAGGAAAATGAGTGTCTTGCCGCTGTCGGCATCCTTGAATCGAATTCGTCGCAAATTCTCGGGGTAATGATTGTGACTGAGGGAACCATTCAAAAGAATAGTCTGATCGCAAATCACTCCAGAGGACCTGTCGATAGGAGCCGAATAGAGACGTCTGGCATTGAGATTCGACTTGGCCCGGGTCACAAAAAAGCTGCCGGACTGATGCAGTGCATAGAGACGGGCGAAGTCCAGGTATCCCCGATCCATGACGTAGAATGCGCCGGGTTCGGGTATCAGCAAATCGAGAATATTGACATCGTGCCACTTGCCATCGGAGATGTGGATGAAGCTGGGAATAGCCCCTTTGATATCCAGCAACGTATGCAATTTGACTGCGGCCCTGGCAACTCGGAACGGCGCCCACGGGAACATCGAGAGACAAAGGTCGATGGTCGTGGAGTCTAACGCATAAACCGTATTGGAAAGGTCGACTCCGAGATCCTCTCCGCTGTAAAGCTTTCTTGCCTGGGAGATGAGTCTCTGAGCGAAGTCGGCGTAGATACGCCAATCTCGGGATTCGTTGGCGTCTGCCAGAGTCGAACGGGAAATGACACCTCTGAGACCCATATGGTAGAGCTTCGACACTTGGGCCGACAGGCACGCTTCGATGTCGCGCAGGCTTTCTCGATAAGTCAATTGAGCAAAGGCCATAATGCGAAACTGTTCTGTGCACCGGAAGGTGCGGATACGATAGTCGCCGCCATAACGAGTGACGATACGCTGAAATGTGCTCCATGGGAGAAAATCCATGATCTGGGCAAATAGGGTTTTTCCACTGTACATTGGTGTCTCCGGAGATTATTGTTCCGAAGACATTGCCTGTTTGCCGTTTCATATTCAAGTCGACACCACAAAAAATAGCTTGAAACCCTTTATTATTCATAGAGTTTAAACCGTCCGGGGCTTTCTTAACCGGACACTACTGACTTCTTATATCTTTTGTCCCTGAAATATGGGGTGACTTCAATCCAGAAAGGCCGCCTTCTATTTGGAGTAACCATCGCTCTTCCATCCCCCATCCGTTGCAAGGAGTCTTGCGTGACAAGGGGAACCTTTGACCATCGTTTCATTGACCGGAAAGTAAAAAAAGCAAAAACATCCTGAATTTTAGATTTTTCCAGGACCAATTTATCGCCAAACGAAGCCGAAGCCCGCTTACAGGTTTTTTATATTCTGCCTTCAACGATTTGATAAACTTCTTTTCGATGTCTAATCCCTAAAATTAAGATTTCTTGGCCTGTTATTTTGAAGACCACCCGATAATCTCCAACTCGCATTTTCCAATAGCGCTTGAGAGTTTTCCTTAAAGGTTCTCCATATTGTTCCGGTGAAACTAAAAGCCTCTCTTCAATAGCTTTTTTGATGCGTTCTCTTAATTTCTTGTTAATGAGGGGAAGATCATGCTTTTTGACATCAGGATGATACCTTAATTCATAGGTCAACTGGACCAAACCTCTTTATGGGTTAAAGACTTGGTTTTTGAATAGGTTTTTTCCCGATATTCGGCAAGTTTGGCCAATCCTATATCTTCTTGAAGCTCCATTGCTTCTTTGACCAGATCCCGCACAACCAGCGACATGGATAACCCATCTTTTTTGGCCCTTTTTTGGATAGCCTGATAAAGGGGTTTTTCGAGAACCACATTAATTCTGGGATTTTTTCCATGCATTTTCATTTCCTCCTGTTTGTCTAAGTGTAACACAAATGACCCATTTAAGGAAAAGACCTTTTTCAATTTGAAATACCGTGATTCTATGATAATGTCAGCGTTTTTGAAAAATCTAACTCATAGGTACAATGAACAATGCCAGTTGATTTTCTCACTGATGAACAAGCAAAACGTTATGGCCGCTATGCCGACGACCCGACACCTGATCAATTGGCCCGGTTTTTCTATCTGGATGATTCCGACCGTAAATTGATTTCAACCCGCCGTGGTGATCATAATCGGCTCGGCTTTTCCCTGCAGCTTTGTACGGTCCGTTTTCTTGGAACCTTTCTTCCAGATCCAACCTCAGTGCCGAAGATGATCGTGAAGCATCTGGCCAAGCAACTGTCTGTGTCAGATCCAGGTTGTCTGAAACAGTATATGGAGAGAAGCTCTACTCATCGTGAACATGCGGGGGAGATTCAAAGTTTTTATGGGTACCATGATTTCAGTGACCAACCCGAACATTTTCGGCTTGTTCGGTGGCTTTACACACGCACCTGGTTGAGTGCGGAAAGACCCATTGTCCTTTTTGACCTCATTACAGCCAGACTTGTGGAGAAAAAGATTCTTCTGCCGGGAGTAACTGTTTTAAAGAAATTGATTGCTCGCATACGTGACAGGGCATCTGCACGTTTGTGGTGCTATCTTGCGAAGCTTCCCAGTTTGGAACAACGGTCCTGTTTAGATGCACTTCTTATTATTCCGGAGGGAAGCCGCATATCCTCCCTGGATCGACTTCGCCGCGCACCCACACGAATTAGTTCTCCATCAATGACCGATGCCTTGAATCGCTTTGTTGAAATTCGGTCTCTGGGAGGCCGTCAAATAGATGTGAGTCGGATACCGCCTGGTCGATTGAAAGCTTTAGCCCGTTATGCCGCAGCTGCTTGGGCGGCAAATATTGCACGAATGCCGTCAGACCGACGCATCGCATCTCTGATCGCCTTTTCCCATATCTATGAAGGGGTAGCCCAGGATGATGCGCTTGATTTATTGAATCAATTAATTACACAGTGCCTGTCCAGGGCTGATAATAAAGGAGCGAAGGAACGTCTCCGTACAATCCATAATCTGGATATTGCGGCGATTCGACTCGGTGAAGTCTGTAAAATTGTTTTGGATCCGAAATTTATAGATGAAGAACTGAGAGCGGCCATTTTTAAACGTGTGGGAAGAAAACATCTGGAAGAAGCGGTGGCTACTGTCGATGCGCTGACACGCTCCGAAGACAACTATTATGATTTTCTTATTGGAAATTACAGCACCATTCGCCGATTTTTTCCTTTATTGCTAGAAACGATTGCATTTGAAGGGACCACGGCATCTCAGCCTGTTTTGAAGGCGCTGGATTTTTTAAGGGAAATTGAAGGCCAGTCAAAACCAGACATGGGAAAAGCCCCAACAGAGTTAATCAATAAGGCATGGAAGAAGCTGGTGATTCAACCGGATGGAAAAGTTGACAGGCGGTTTTACACTTTCTGTATTCTTGAAAATTTGCAAGATGGACTGGCTCGGAGGGATATCTTTGTAAATCCCAGCGAGCGGTGGGGAAATCCTTGTGCAAAACTATTGCAGGGACCTGCCTGGGAGGCGGCCCGGCCCCAGGTCTGCCGGACACTGAACCTCTCTCCAACAGCTGAACCAGAACTGGAAAGACTGGCGAAACAACGTAAGCGTCTAAATAACCCCACCCTCAGAATTTCATCTGGTTGATGGAGTTTCGATCAACATACTGCGGTAGCAGAGCCTTGTAATCCGCTTTCGTCTTGGCCGCCGGCAACCGTTCAAACAGATGCCGAAGATAGCGGTATGGTTCCAGATGGTTAACCTTGGCCGTCTCGATCAGGCTGTAGATCGTTGCGCTCGCCTCGGCCCCTCTCGGAGAGGCAGAAAAGAGCCAGTTTTTCCGGCCCACCACAAAGGGCCTGATCGCGTTCTCCGCCAGATTGTTATCAGGCCGCAGCCGGCCATCTTCTGCGTATCGCTCAAGACGTTCCCATAGATCAAGCGCATACCCCACGGCCTTTCCCAACAACCCCTGCGGAGGCGTTTTGGGGGCGACCTCCTCCAGCCACTCCCGGAACTCTTTTAATAACGGTTTGACCTTTTCCTGCCGAAGCTGATGTCGATCTGGAACAGAGAGCTCTTGTAAGTCCGCGGATTTCTCGATGGCATATAACTGCTGAATGTATTCAAGCACCACGTCCGCATGGCCCCTCTTTTTTCCGTTCTTAACCCTTCCTTTGATCGCATCCACAAACTTGCGCCGCACATGGGCCCAGCATCCGACATGAAGGATACCTGGTCTATTCCCCAGCGCGTTATAACCCTTGTATCCATCCGTCTGGATGTAGCCTGAATAATCTGCCAGCTCTTTCAACAAAAACTTCCCGGACCGGCTTGGATCATACCGAAACAGAAGGGCAGGCTGTTTGATCTCACCGCCACGAAAGACCCACATATACGATTTGCTCGTGTTCGCCCGACCCGGCTCGTTTAAAACCTGCACAGGGGTCTCATCCATGTTGATCACCGGCCCGGAGCAAATCTCCCGCCAGAGTAATTTGATCAGCGGCTGGCACCGCTGACCTGCATGAATCGCCCAATTGGCCATGGTTGCGCGGCCAATCTCCACCCCCAGCCGTTCAAAGATCTTCTCCTGACGGTAAAAAGGAAGGGCATCTCCAAACTTGGAAATTAAGATAAAGGCTAACAATCCCTCGGTGGCTATCCCCTGTGGAATGATCTGTGGCGGAAGGGGTGCAATCTTGACCGCGCCCCCTTCACTTTCCACCCCTTCACAGCTCTTGCAGGCATATTTGTAACGGACATGCTTGATCACCCGAACCCGGGCGGGAATAATATCCAGTTTTTCCGATACCTCTTCGCCGATACGGCCCAATTGTGAACCGCACGGACAGAGCTTTTCTGCCTCGGATAAATCATGGATTACTTCCTCACGGGGGAGGTCATCGGGTAGCGGTCTTCTGCCGCTCTTTTTGCGGGTATGGGAGGGAACCGTGATCTCTTGCGGCTTTTCTTCAAGAGAGGAAACAGCAACAGTCTCCTCCGCCTCGTTGAAAAGACCCGGCTGGTTTTTCTCTGCTTCGTTGTTCTTTTCCGATTTGCGCCCATAGAGCATCGCACGGTAGAGCCGGAGTTCCTCCTCCAAAAGCGCATTACGTTCTTTGAGCCCGGTGAGATTGTTGTCCAGCGCGGTATAATACTGTTGCAGAAGGTTATACCGGCTGTCATTTTCTTTTCTTAATTCTTCGAATGAATAGATGATTTCTTTGAGGGATGAAACGTCTTCAGGAAGGGTTGAAAAATCGACTTTCATTAAGACGCATTATATCAGAATCACCTGTGTTTACAAGGCTTTTCTTGATGTTTTCGTGTTTTTTTTATCGAAATTTGTTGAGTGGAGAATGTCTTAGATTAGGGTGGCGTATTTCAGGGATCCGTGTCCTTCGATTTGACGGATATCCAGTCCCTCAAGCAGCCAGAGAAGCTTCCTCCCTTCTATCTCCGCAACCCCGTCTGGGGAGTGAGGCCACCGGAACCGGTGTTTCTCCAACCGCTTCTGCCATAAACAGAATCCGTTCCGATCCCAGTAGAGTATCTTCAGGATGTTGCGTCTCCGGTTGGTGAAGACAAAGAGATGGCCGGAGAAGGGGTCCAGTGAAAGGGAGCTCTCCACCTCGATGGAGAGCCCGTTGATCGATTTACGCATGTCGGTCTTGCCAAGGGCAAGATAGACGCGGATACCCGCGGCGGGAGTAAACATCAGATCCCTCCCGCCAGGGTCTCCAGAAGTTTCCTTAAGGTCTCCGGATTAAATCCATCGCCAATCTCGATGCCGTAGCCGCTATAAGTCAGCAGTCTCAGTGAAGTTCCAGGCTGGTATGCTGGAGGAAGAAACCTCTTGATGGTAACCGGCACAAAGGTTAATGGGGGTTTCCGGAAAAACTTTTTCTTCCAGTAACCAAAACTCCTCAGGCTCAGACTTTTACCGCGACAATACGCCGACTGGTTGATGCCGCTTTGCTTCCAGGTTTCAATATGAGCCTGCCAGAATCTATGCTTCCCGGCAGGCCCAATCTCTTGATGATCTTTAATCTCTTTTGACATGATGGGTCTCCTTTCGGTTTGGACGCCATCATGCCATGTCACACCCATCCTGTGAAGATGGGGTTAATTAGACGCTTACATTCAGATGGAATTGACGTTCTTTCTCTCCTTTGTCTTTTTGAAGGTCTTTTTGACGCCGGAAATAAACTGTTGGACGCCAAGGTCTTTGATCGTGCCATCGATACCTTTGAAAGGGCACGCAATCTAATCCCATGGCCAACGGTTGTCTATTTATTGGGTATGGCTTATCTTTATTCCGGAAATCATGAAGTTGCCGATACTCTTCGAACCGAAGCCCAAGAACAATTCGAAAGACGTATCACGATCCTCTTTGACGCCCTGCCAGCGTCCACTTCTAATAGGGATCCACTAATCAAGATGATCGCCGAAAGGCTTGATGCCCGGGATAGTTCTTGGGCGACTTTACTGCGAAGGTAGAAATGATTTTATTTATTTTGGGAGTTTTAACCGGTCTCGTCATCACGGGACTTGTTCTTTTTGTGATGATCGTGTGGCCTTATTTTAAAGGCCAATACCTCGATGATCCCTATTAGGACATAATTTTCAGGACAGGCGCGGTTGGCTCACCGATGATTGTTTCTTGGAAAACTCTCCCTTCTTATTACCAATTCCATCCTGAACGTTTTTCTATGAATCAAGGGTAACCAATAACTCCGGTGAGGTAGTAATTCTAATCCTCAAGGTTTTACACTTGTCCTTCCTGAAGTCAATACTTGAAAGAAATTAACAAACGATATAGATGATAAACGGAAGTTGTCTTTTTAGGTCTCCCTGCCGCTTCAACCAGCATTTCGCCGGATTCTTTCTCGATGGCCTCAGACCCGGCAAGGTCTGACCCTGCCCATACCACTTGATTTGTTCCGAACATGACACTGCCGCCAAAAATCATTGCAGCCAAAATGAGAATCTTTCGCCATGTGATCTTCATGTTCTCTCCTTTCTTTTTAAATCATTAACCCCCTTAAAATAGAATTAATATTCTTATTTTTCTCCTGTCATCACTTTAAATCTTTCCTCATTATTCCCAATTCCCAAAATTCCACGCTATGCCACGTGTTTAAGCATTTCTTTCTTGCTGGAAAATTTCCGTCCAGCGAGCTGGCCGGTCACACAATAATAAGTCTCCGTTTTTTTGTCAAAGTGGCATCCATATTCATCCAGGCCGCTTTCCTCTCCCGGAGCGTTTGCCAACCAAACGGTTTGAACCAACAATAACATCATCCAACCTACAAAACCGACTCCAACAATAATTTGCAGGATGGTCAGTTCATGTTGCATCATTTCCGCACCAAAAACATTTAAAGTTTCCATAGTTCTTCCTCCTATATTTAATAAAGTTTCCAATGGGCTGCCAGATAATGCTCCCTCTCCTTCAGCCGGTGAGGCGGCTCCAATCAATTCCGTGATTCTGTTCCCTTCATTGGCCACCCAGACATTTCCCGCGGAGTCGATGGCAATGCCGAATGGAAGTTTCAGTCCATTGACGATGAAGCCTCCGGAGGGGGAAAGCGGCTTCCCGCTGGAATCCAATTTTGAGACGCTGTTATTGCCGTAATGGGTTACCCAAATGTTTCCCGCAGAGTCAACAGCAATCCCCTCTGGATTAGTCAGTGCTCCACCGGTCATATTCCGGGCAGGAATGAAATTATCGGTTGTGCCAATAGCCAGGGTCGAAGGGATCCACCCTGAATAAAAGAGACCCGGTATCCCGATGAGAGTTCCCAGCAAGACATTTATTTTGAAAGATTTTCCGAACATCGTGCTCCTCCTTTCGGCTGATCTACGAGGCTAATGACATTAAGTTAAGTTAGAAACTTCTTGCTCAGCAACTCATCCGATGCGCCGATACTCAGATAGCAATCTAACCCTTTTTTATTTAAATTGTATTAAGGGCAGGTAAATTTTTGTAAAGATTATGTAAAAACATGGTAAAGAGAATGGTTTAATGCTAAGAACTCTGTAAATTCGGTTGGAAGGTGTATTGTCTTATGAATGATTACGCTTTAGCCTTCGCGTTCTGTTGTTTTTTCTTTTTACGCAACTAGTTGCCAACGGGCGGGTCATATGAGCCGGATCCAATAGCTGATTAATCTGATCAGGAGAGAGAATACCTTTTTCGATAATGACTTCCTTCGGTGATTTGCCAGATCTGATTACATCCTTTGATACTACAGCCGCCGCTTCATAGCCGATAATCGGGTTCAAAATCGTGACGAGTCCGATACTTTCTTCGGCATACCTGCGACACCGTTCTTCATTGGCAGTAATCCCCTGAACACACCGGAGAGAAAAAAGTTCAATCACATTGGCTAAAATCTCAATGGATAGAAGGAGATTGGAAGCAATAACCGGCATCATCACATTGAGTTCGAGCTGGCCGGCCTGGGCTGCCAACGCAATGGTCACATCATTACCCATGACCTGAAACGCAACCATATTTGTCACCTCAGCCATAACCGGATTAACTTTGCCCGGCATGATTGAGGATCCAGGCTGAACTGCGGGAAGATTAATTTCGGATAAACCGGTCCTCGGGCCGGAAGAGAGGAGCCGAATATCGTTGACGATACGAATCAATTCGACGGCCAGTTCGCGGAGCGATCCTGATAGTTCCACGAAATCGGCCATGCTTTGCATTCTTTCAATAAGGTTTGAGGAACAAAACAATGGAAGTCCGGAGATTTTTTTCAAAGCCAAAACCGCTTCTTTATGATACCGTTTATGCGTATTGACGCCGGTTCCGACAGCGGAGCCTCCCAGTCCAATTTCAGCCAGCCCTCTCGTCGCAAATTCGATGCGAAGCCTCGAACGTTTAATCGCCTCCGCGTAACCCGAAAATTCCTGGCCGAGCCGGATCGGAACAGCGTCCTGCAAATGGGTTCTTCCTGACTTGATGATTCCGTCAAATTCCGTCGCTTTCGCGAGCAAATCCTTTTCCAGATGAAAGAGGGAATCCTGGAGTTTTCGAAACAAGATCAGTGAGGCTATCCTCATGGAGGTCGGAAAAACATCGTTAGTCGATTGCGACCTATTGAGATGATCATTGGGATGAACCATCCGGTAATCCCCTTTTTTGCCCCCTAAAAGCTCGATTGCCCTGTTGGCAATCACTTCATTGGCATTCATATTGAAAGAGGTTCCGGCTCCGGCCTGAAAGACATCAACCATAAACTGTTCTTTAAATTTTCCAGAAATGACCTCCTTTGCGGCCTGTTGAATCCGCTTTCCGATACCTGGATCAAGTTCCCGGCATTTCATGTTGGCCTCGGCCGCAGCCCACTTCACCATGGCGATGGCCCTGATCATTTGAAAGGAGGATTTCTGTCCACTGACGGGAAAATTATTAATCGCACGGAGAGTGTGAATGCCATAGTAAGCGTTATCCGGAACGAGGAGTTCTCCCAACGCATCTCTTTCTTTGCGGAATTTAGTTTTCACCATGAGCGTTCACCCGGATAAAAAATGGCTTGACGAAGAGAACGTTAATAAATAATGACAGCGAATTTAATCAATAAAGGCAACAATTTATCATACAGCCTGAATTCGGCTTAAATCAAATTTCACACAGAGTAAGAATCGGAGGCCCCGGCCTTACAAAAAAGAAACCTTTTGTTATAATTTATAAGATAGATGATTAACCGATGCGGCGTTGAGAAATAATCGTCCGATACAATCGAGTCATGAGGAACGATATAAAAAAACCAAAAAAAGAACGCGCGAAGAGCATCTATTCCCTTTTTTCTCAAATTAACGGGAAACATCCTTTTAAGAGTGCGGTGCAAAACGGGTTCGTCGACTACGCGGTGAGAACACGCCGAGGGGGAAAGCTCTTCTACTTTAATTTTGATCTCGCCGAAGAGATCGGCCTGATTCCTGAGGGCCGGCCCCACATGATGACTCCGGAGCTGACCCGAGCCGTGCGCGACACCTTCAGCCTGCAAATCATCAACGAATACGACCTCGCTCACCACGTAAAGATCCCCGACAAGGACATCCGCCCCCATCGCTACATGGCAACCCGTTACTTGCAGATGCAGCATCCCGACAAGAAGGGGCTGACCTCCGGCGATGGCCGGAGCATCTGGAACGGGAGTTTCAAGGGGCCTCACGGACGGTGGGACATTTCGAGCTGCGGGGCCGGGGTAACCCGGCTAAGCCCGGCAACGGCAATCAAGCATCGATATTTTAGGACCGGCGACAAAAACGCGTCTTATGGAAGCGGCCGTATGGATTTATCTGACGGGTTCGGCGCGGCCCTGATGAGCGACATTTTTCATAAAAACCGGATTCGGACAGAGCGGACGCTGGCGGTGATCGCCTACGACGACGGAACTTGCATCACCGTCCGCGCCGGGAAGAACCTCCTGCGCCCTGCCCATTTTTTCATGCATCTCAAGCAAGGGGACTATCCGGGGTTGAAGCGGACGGTCGATTACTACATCGCAAGACAGATCGAAAACAAGGAATGGCCCGCGATTCGAGATCCCGAAAAAAAGTATAATGCCATGCTCGAGCGGATAACCGTTGCCTTTGCGCAAGCAGCGGCGCAATTCGAGAGCGAGTACATCTTTTGCTGGATGGAATGGGACGGCGACAATATCCTGGCCGACGCGGGGATCATCGATTACGGCTCGGTCCGCCAGTTCGGTCTCTTTCATCATGAATATCGATATAACGACGTCGACCATTTTTCCACGACGATCACTGAGCAGAAGAACAAGGCGAAGCATCTGATCCAGACCTTTGCGCAGTTGACTGACTTTTTAATCACCGGAAAAAAGAAGAACCTGAGAAGATTTAAAAATCATCCGGCCTTGAAGCGGTTCGACGGGATCTTCGAGGAGGCAAAAGATGAGGCGGTCCTCTACCGGATCGGTTTTGACAAGGAGACGCAGGCGCTCTTATTGAAAAGCGGGCGGAACCGGGAGGCGGTCCGGGAATTCAGACGACTGCTGAGGTATTTTGAAAATACGAAGGCGAGGCGGGGGCGTCACGCGGTGGCGGATGGGATCACCTGGGACGCCATCTTCTGCGTCCGCGATCTTCTGCGCGAATTGCCCTCGCTTTATATGTCGGCCGCCAAGACCCTCTCTCCGGAACGGTTTATCGAGATATTGCGGTCGAAGTATGCCTCGAGGGCCGACGTTCGGATCAGCCGAAGCCGGAGGGAGAAAATCTCCCGGTTTCAGAGCGCTTATTGGCGCCTGGTCCGCCAAGCGGCGGCGCTGAAGGGCCGGACACCCGATGATCTCTTGCGGACGATCCGGGAGCGGTCGGCTCTGATCAATCGCTACAGCAGGTTAACCGGCCACGCCGTGATTCTCATCGCCCGGCGACTGGTACGCGAATCGAAAGTCCTCTCGACCGACGGCTTGCATCGGATGTTCCGGGATTTCGTAGAGGAGCAAATCTTGCGGCCCGAATTCCGACCGGCGCCCCGTCCGGCGCCAAACGGCTCAAGCCAAACCGCCAAGAGGAGTAAGACCCAGCGGGCATTACGCGCCATGCTCGATATGGTGAAGGAATGTCGGGAAGGGATCTAGCAGACCATTGAAAAAGACCTTGGTATTCATGTTGTTTAATGGTTATGCTTTTCGTTCCACTCTTTTGCTTCTTTTTCTGCTTCAGTAACTTGTTCCGGAGTCATTTTTTTTATCATGAGGCCCATGATCGTCTGCGCCTGTTTGTTCCCTTGACCGGCTGACAGAATGGCCCATTTGTACCCTTCGACAGGATTCCGCGCAACCCCCAGGCCATTATAATACATCAGGCCGAGATCGAGCCGGGCCTGGCCATGCCCCTGTTCAGCGGCCTTACGGTACCACTTCACCGCCTCACCGTCATTCTGGAAAACCCAGAGTCCTTTAGCATACATCAGTCCCAGGTTAAACTGGGCCTCGGCGTTTCCTTCGAATGCCAGCGGATTGATCTCAGTATAGGCTTTTCCATAATTTCCCTCTGCCAGTGCGGTGAGGCCTTCTTCCAGACCGGCATAAGCGTGAAACACTGCCATAAAAATGAACAGGGTCAGCGCTAACAGAGCGATAGGAGTTTTCTTTTCAATCCTTATCTTCAAAATAACTTATTCATCCCCTTTTTGGCCGACAAAATGGTCTTTTTTGTTTTTAAAGAGAATATTAAACGTCGTTAAAGAACCATAAATACGGGTAATATATTGTTGAAGCTGGACTTTTTCACTATCTAAAAGAGCTTTATGGGCGTTAATTTGCTGTTCCATCACTCTCAATCGGTCCCGGATCATGACAATTTTATGAAAAAAAGCTTCAAGAGGGATCTTTTTCGACTCATGGTCGGGGTTTGCCGGCTTTAGAATGACCTCTCCCCCTTCCCAACGGTCGAGTAATTCCACCTGAGGAAAGTCTTCTTCTTTTAATTCTTTAATCGCCAGTTTGACCATTTCATACGAGGCCGTTTCGGCTTCGGAGAGGATTTGCAGCTGCTCCCTTGTGATATTGGTTACTTTATTGCTCCTGGGAAAATAGATAAAGCATCGCTGGGTTTCTCCAAAGCCGGAAGCCTCTTCCACCCGGCCGATCCCGAATTGCGGATGCTTCACCAAATCTCCTTTTAACAGATCTCCCATTTTACAACTCCTGATTTTAGAAAAACACCGTAAATATCAAACCGGTTTTTATTTTACCGCAAAATGGAAAAAATGGGCAAGGGCTTCATTAATGATACGAGATACTTTTCACTTTCCCGGAAAGAGACCCTTTATTATACTGACAAATGAGTTCCGATTCGTTATGTTATATTACACAAATCATCTCAAGGAAAGAAGGATATTTTATGGAAAATCAAATAAAATCAACCCATTCAACCTGGAGAACGTTTACCGCCGCTCCGCATCGCGTCATGTTTCTTGGCGGAGCCTTTCAGGGGGTCGCAACCATTCTCTGGTGGTTCATTGACCTGATGGGACGATTCGGCGGTTTTTATCAGCCTGTTATCTGGACCATCTCCTCTGTCTGGGCCCATGCTTATTTAATGATTTATGGATTTTTCCCCTTTTTTATTTTTGGATTTCTTTTGACGACTTATCCCAGGTGGATGATGGGAGAGGAGATAGATGCCCGGTTTTATGTTCCCGCCTTTTTAGGATTGGCCGGCGGCGTGATTCTCTTTTATATCGGCCTGATGACGACGAAATTTTTACTGATGATCGGCGTATTCATGATGATGTCCGGCTGGGGGGTGGCTCTGGTTGCGCTTCTCAACGTCTTTTTTACCTCCCGGCATTCTGACAAACGGCATCAAGCCGTAACCAGCGCCGCGCTGATGATGGGGTGGCTCGGATCGGGAGCCTTTTTGCTCTGGCTCCTGACTGAAAATCCTCTTCTGCTGAAGATCTCCTGGATCGGAGGGATCTGGTTTTTCCTCCTTCCACTCCTGGTGGCTGTCTCTCATCTCATGATTCCCTTCTTTTCTTCCGCAGTTATGGAAAATTTGACCTTTGTCAGACGCTACCCGATTTTCTGGATCATCCTCGCCTGCATTATCACACATGGCGTTCTGGAGCTGTTTGATGCCTATCGGTTTCGCTTTATACCCGATTTGCTCCTCCTGAATTTTTCGCTTTACCTCTCTTTTCAATGGGGGTTTTTCAAAAGTTTTAAGAACCGGCTCCTGGCAGTCCTTCATATCGGTTTTGCCTGGCTTTCGGCGGCCATCTTTTTATATTTGATTCAAAGTTTGGCCCTGTTGGCCGGCGATGGGGGGATTTCGATTCTTTCACTGGCTCCGCTCCATGCCCTGACGATTGGTTTTTTTGGCAGTATGGTTCTGGGAATGGCTTCCCGCGTCACCCTGGGGCATTCAGGCCGGCCCCTTGTGGCCGATAAAATCACCTGGAGCCTCTTTCTCTTATTTCAAACCTCTGCGCTCTCCCGTATTTTTGCCGATATTTTCATCAATACCGGTTTCAACGGTACTCACCTTTACCTGGTCGCGGCAATTCTCTGGCTGGCAACGTACCTTCCCTGGGGCATTAAGTATGGAATGATTTATCTGCGTCCGAGAGCGGATGGAAGGCCGGGATAGGTTGCAGAGTCCGCTCTAACTGAAGAAGTGGCTGATTGTGGCTGGATAAAGGGGGGGTTTTCATCATCCGCGTTCACTTTGAAAAAAGAAACTACCCGGGAAAGGGCCTTTGCCTGGGAATCCAATTCCTCTGCCGTTCTGGAAAGCTCTTCTACGGCCGTCGCATTAACCTGGGTAGCCGCTCCAACCTGGTTCATCGTTTTGTTGATTTGATTCACTCCCGAAGATTGCTCCTGTGAGGCCATGGCCACTTCCTGCACAAGACTGGCTGTTTGTTTAATAGAAGGAACCAGCTCCTTAAGCAAATTTCCCGTATGTTCAGCCATTTTAACACTTGAACCTGCCAGGCTTTTTATCTCTTTAGCAGCCGCCTGGCTTTGTTCGGCCAGTTTTCTCACTTCTGTGGCGACAACTGAAAAACCTTTGCCATGGACCCCGGCACGGGCCGCCTCAATCGTGGCATTCAATGCCAAAAGATTGGTCTGATAGGCAATTTCTTCAATAATGATCACTTTTTCCGCAATGTCCTTCATGGCTTCAACTGTTTTGGTAACAGCCTTTCCATTCTCTTCCGCATCATTGGCCCCTTTTAAGGCCATTTGCTCCATCTTGCGGCTATTATCCGCATTCTGAGATATGGATGAATGCATCTCGTCGAGACTGGCCACGGTCTCTTCGACTGAAGCGGCCTGTTCACCTGTCATCTGTGAAAGGGTCTGTGAGGATGACGCCAGTTGAGCTGCCGCCGAGGAGACAAGATCGGCTCCCATCCGCACATCGCCAATGGTACGGGATAACTGTTTTACCATGTCGTCCAATGCATTTCCCAGGACATCTCTATCAGACCGGCTGATGGTTTTAACGGTCAAATTCCCCTCTGAAATACTTACAGCGGCGGCCGCCATTTCTCTATTTGAACGCATTATATTATGCATGGCCGATATCAACTGGCCTGTTTCATCATTGGAGGCAACCTGAACGGGGACCTCTAAATCCCCTTTAGAAATTTTTTCAGCCATATTCACCACATTTAAAATAGGCCTGGTAATCCCCCGGAAGAGAAAAGTAACGCCGATGATTAGCAAAATAAGGGCCGCGAGACTGCTCAACACAATACTCCGGATACTGCCCCGCATGTTTTCAACGAGCGCTTCTTTTCCGTACCCCAGCTTCACAAACCCGAGCAATTGACCTTCTTCATTTAATTCCCGTATTTCACGTTCATAAACCAATATCAAATCCGTATTTCCGGGAGCCTTAATGGTTTCGGTTAACGGTTTTCTTGCAACATCATAAAAAACGATAAATTTGATGGCAGGATCTTTCATCCCTTCCCTGACAAATCCCTCGAGAGCCGAGAGATCATAATTCATAATGTAATTAACACTGATGTGCGAAAGGACACTCGCCATGGAATTTCCCCTCGCCTCCATCATCGAGTAAAAGGCGGTTTGATTCTTTTTGATGATGATCGCTCCCGACATCCCGATTAAAAAGACAGTAAGCAATAAGGCAGGAACCAGAAATTTTTTACGGATTGAATTCAATTGAAAAATATTTTTAAAATTCATGGGATTAAACCTTCCGGTTTATTTAAGGGATAGATGAAAATTCATCTCCGTTAAAGTCTATCCCCTGACCTGAGATCTGTCAAAGAGGAGATTGAGGAAGTGTTGAGTCTTGCAGAGGATAAGATAAGAAGATAAGAGATAGATGAATGAATTACTTTTTATCAGACTTGTGGGTCAGACCTTTGATCACCAGATAAACTGCGGACAGTTCACGAATTTCCATTCCTTTTATTTCAGTTGAGATGGCCTCAATATATTGGATCTTTTGTTTCGCTTCCTGTTTTTTGTCTTTAAAGGTTACAGGGCCTTTAAAATCGAGAAGGTCTTTCACGGTCACATTGAGCGCTTCTGCAAGAGCTTGAAGCGTCTTAAACGACGGCTCCCCAACGCCCCGTTCCAGCCGGCTGAGATATTCCACGCTCAGATTAACTTTTTCCGCCAGCTTTCCCTGCGTGAGCCT
>JACQBY010000074.1 GCA_016201875.1 Nitrospirota bacterium | reverse complement strand
GGTTTTTTTATCCGGAAAGATTGTGATCTCTTTTTCTTTGGCCGGGAGCCCTTCGTGCCAGACCTTGATTTTATATTTTCCGGGAGGGATGTCTGAAATTCTGTAATTTCCCTCCTTATTGGTGACGGCAACATAAGGGTTTTCTGTTACGTAAATCCACCCTTGCATAAACTTATGAGCGTCACATCGGGTGCTGATGACCCCTTTTTGTGAAATGGCTTTCTTGATATTTTTTCCGCCGGCAGGCATGGCAATATTCAAGATGGAGACCCCTTCCATGTGAAGATGGGTATTATGGAGCACGGGATCTGAATTCCTGATTTCATAAGAATTCCCCACCATTCCAGTCTGAACATGAGGCACAAAGCGGCAATGGCGATTTTCAATAATGATGTCCGCGGAAAGAGGTTTTTTCCCGCGCGAAATATCTTCAATGCTGATAACGACGTTCCCCAGGCCTTTATTATCCCGGGTGATCAGGTAAGTTTCCTCCTCTACCGTTGAACCGCAAAACTCAGAGTTGTTGACTACCTGATGAGATTGATTGGAAGGAGGATTCCCCTTGAATTTAATCGTTCCAGCAAGCTCCCCTCCCTGGGTGACAGGAACGACGTCGTACGCCAATAGATTCGACAGGCTTCCGGACTCGGAGAATGTTCCGAAAGTCATAAATAGAATAAAAAGAGATCTTGTTAACCGTGAATGTTTTTGCATATTTCCGCCTCTAATGTAAACCCTATAATTATTATAACGTTAACATTCAATTTAAGTATAACTCGTAATTAAAATTTGTCAAATCAGCTATTTATGTTTTTTATTAAAAAATATAACATAAGACTATGTGATAATACCGTAACATTATTTTTAAAATCAATACTTTACAAATATGCCCATTTATCCGTCATTCCGGCATGCTTTAAGCCGGAATCCAGTGACTTTCCCTCCGTATTTTCTTGAAAACACCTGGATTCCCGATAGAGGCATTCGGGAATGACGAAAAAGTGCCGCTGTAGTGTTAAGTGTTTTTCTTTTATTATTTGCGGATCCTCCGTTTTTACAGGCCGAAGAAGTCGATTCCTCCGGATTCCTGATAAAAATTGATCAGGCGTATGCAGAAAGGGATCATGAAGAGGCTCTGAAAAAGGGAGAGCTCCTTTGTGAGGAGGCTCTGGAGAAGGGAATTCCAAAAGATGAGGTTTACTGGAGAATGGCCCGGTTTAAAGCCTGGGAAGGGACCCTCCTGCCGAAAGGGGATTCCGAAAAACTAAAACATTTTCAGGAGGCTGAAGCTTGGGCAAACAAGAGCCTTGTGGCGAACCCTGGAAATGTCGAAGCCCATTTCTGGCTGGGAGTGGCGTATGGAAGAATCGGCGAAACCCGGGGCATTTTTAAATCATTTTCTTTAATTGAACCGATCCGCCATGAAATGTCCGAAGTTTTGAAATTAAATCCCAACCACGCCGGGGCCCATCATCTGCTCGGGGTCATGTACCGGAAACTCCCCTGGTTCAAGGGGGGGGCCAACAAGAAATCTGTCGAGGAGTTGAAAAAATCGATTGAATTAAATAAAAGAAACACCCCCTATCATCTCGATCTGGCTAAAACCTACCTTGCCATGAACAAATCGGCCGAGGCGCAAAGAGAACTTGAAACGGTTAAAACGATGGCCGATCCTTTTGATCCCGTCCAGGCCGCCCGGGACAAAAAAGAGGTTGATCTCCCGGATCATCCATGAAATTCCCCTTCTTTTGGGTAGAATCCGCATCTAACACTTGATTATATTGAGGGTTTTAGTATAATAAATCGAGTTGTAAAAAGAAGGATTTTATGAGTGAACTAAAGTTTGAAGGGGCCATGGCCCGGCTTGAAGAAATTGTCAAAACCCTTGAAAAAGGAGACCTTCCCCTGGATCGGGCAATGGCTTCCTTTGAAGAAGGGGTAACCCTGTCAAAAATCTGCCTCAAACATCTGGAAGAGGCGGACCGGAAGGTTGAGATTCTCATTCAAAGTCAAAATGGCCCGAAAAAGGCCGAACCCTTTCAAGCCCAGGATATCCAGGAGTGAAAACGAGTTTTAAGCAGTACCTTGAAAATCAGCAAAAAAAAATCGACAAAACCCTGAGGGAGATTCTCCCCCCCCTCAACATCTTCCCCGAGAAACTACATGAAGCAATGCATTATCCCCTTTTTGCCGGAGGAAAAAGGCTCCGGCCTATTCTGATGACCGCTTCTTGTGATGCTGTCGGGGGAGAGAGTGACAGGTATCTTCCGGTTGCCTGCGCCATTGAATTAATCCACACCTATTCTCTGGTTCATGATGATCTCCCGTCGATGGATAATGATGATTACCGGAGAGGCCAGCTCACGGCCCATAAAAAATTCGGGGAAGCTGTCGCGATCCTTGCGGGAGATGCCCTGCTCACAGAGGCTTTTTACATCATGGCTTCGTTTTCGGATGATCCGGCCCTTTTTTGCCGGATGATCGAGGCGTTAAGCCTTGCGGCGGGGAGCAGGGGGATGGTTGGAGGACAGGTGTTTGACCTGGCCCTGGAGGGAAAAGAAGAGGTGACCGCCGATATGCTCGAAAAGCTCCACCGGCATAAGACCGGCGCTCTGATGACAGCCTCGGTCTCTATCGGGGCCATGGCCGGAAAAGCCACAGAACAACAGTTTGAATCGTTAAGGGTTTACGGACAGAAAACAGGTTTGGCTTTTCAGGTGACCGATGATATCCTTGATATTGAGGGGAATCAGGCTGAACTCGGCAAAAGCGTCGGAAAAGACCGGGCGGCTCTCAAAAAGACATTCCCTGATGTGATCGGACTCGGCGAAGCCAAAAAACTTCAAAAAGCGTTGATTGAAAGCGCGCTTGAGAGCCTGGTTCTTTTTGATGACCGCGCCGATCCACTTCGGGAGATCGCCCGCTATTGTATTGAAAGGAGAAAATAAGATGAATCTCCTCGGCCAGATTTTATCCCCTTCCGATTTAAGAAAGTTATCTCCGGAGCAGCTCCCTCTGGTTGCCGAAGAGATCAGAGAACGGATTATTCAGGTGGTGTCCCAAAATGGGGGGCATCTGGGGGCCGGGCTTGGAGCTGTTGAGATCACTCTGGCATTGCATTACCTTTTTAATACCCCGGAAGACCGGATTGTCTGGGATGTGGGCCATCAGGCCTATCCGCATAAATTATTAACGGGGCGAAACGGCCTGTTTCCCACCCTTCGCCAGTATCAGGGGCTCAGCGGCTTTCCGAAACGGGATGAAAGCCCCTATGATACGTTTGGCGCGGGGCATGCCGGAACGGCGATTTCTGCCGCCCTCGGCATGGTTGAGGCCAGGGACCAGAAAGGGTTGAAGCACAAGGTGATTGCGGTAGTGGGAGACGGCGCTCTTACGTCAGGAATCGCTTTGGAAGGATTAAACCACGCGGGAGCCTTAAGGAAGGACATGCTGGTTATTTTAAATGACAATGAAATGTCGATATCAAAAAATGTGGGAGCGATTTCAGCCTATTTAAACCGTTTAATGACCGGAAAAATGTATACCGCCTTGAAAAAAGAGACCGAACATATCCTGAAGAATATTCCAAAAATCGGCGAGCCGATGGTCAAGTTTGCAAAAATGGCTGAAGAAGGGGTGAAGGGATTAATCGGTCCGGGGATTATTTTTGAAGAACTGGGATTCCATTATGTCGGGCCGATTGACGGCCACCGGCTTGACCATGTGTTGCTGACTCTTGAAAACATCAAGCAATTATCGGGTCCTTTTCTGGTTCATTTCATTACCAAAAAAGGAAAAGGGTATCCCCCTGCTGAAAAAGACCAGGCCGCTTTTCATGGGACATCCGCCTTTCATATCGAAACCGGCGAGCCCAAAAAGAAATCATTAACGCCCACTTACACAAAAGTTTTTGCAGAGACGCTGACTCAGCTGGCCAGAGAAGATTCAAGGATTGTCGCCATTACGGCGGCCATGCCCGAAGGGACAGGTCTGCACCGGTTTCAGAAAGAACACCCTGGCCGGTTTTACGATACGGGAATCGCCGAGCAGCATGCGGTCACCTTTGCCGGCGGGCTTGCGACAGAAGGGATGAAGCCTGTTGTGGCGATTTATTCGACCTTTCTCCAGCGGGGTTATGATCAGATCATCCATGATATCGCCATCCAGAACCTGCCGGTTTTATTTTGCCTTGACCGGGCGGGATTGGTCGGAGAGGACGGAGCGACTCATCACGGGGTCTTTGATCTTTCTTACCTCTCTTCGGTTCCGCAGATGGTGGTCATGGCTCCAAGGGATGAGAATGAACTCCGCCGGATGATGAAGACCGGATTGATGTGGGAAGGTCCTGCGGCCCTCCGTTATCCGAGGGGGGAGGTTGCCGGCGTGAAGATCGATGACGAGATTCTCTCCATTCCTGTCGGAAAAGGCGAAGCGCTTAAAGAAGGGGTAGATGTTTATATTCTTGCCATCGGTTCGATGGTCCAGGAAGCGCTTGGCGCCAGGGAGGAGTTGACCAAAAGAGGAATCTCGGCGGGAGTTTTTGATGCCAGATTTGTAAAACCTCTTGATCGACCGGCCATTCTCGAGATCGCCGGAAAAACGCCGTTTCTAGTCACCATCGAAGAAAATGTTCTTGCCGGCGGCTTTGGTTCGAAAGTCCTCGAACTCCTGCAGGATGAAGGGCGCATGGCCCGGGTTCTCCGGCTGGGGGTTCCCGATTATTTTATTGAGCAGGGGGCGCAGAAATTATTAAGGGAAAGCCTCGGGTTGAATGCCCGGAGTATTGCCGCCAGCATCGAAAAGTTCCTGGGGAAAAAAAACTTATGTGAAGTGAAACTTTCTGAGAAGCCGGCGATTGAAACGGGAGTTCAAACGGCTAACCTTCCAGGCGTTACGGACCCTGGTAAATGACACCGGCAATTTTAAATAAAAAGATGCGGCTCGACCAAATTCTGGTTGAAAAAAAACTGGTTTCGAGCCGTGAAAAGGGGCGGCGGCTCATTATGGCCGGGTCTGTCTATATCGATGGCGTTATGATGGATAAGCCGGGCACTCTGGTATCGGACTCCGGGGTCGAGATCAGGGAAAACGAGTTTCAACGATACGTCGGCCGGGGAGGGGTTAAACTTGAGCATGCCCTCCGGGCTTTTTCAATTTCTCCGGAGGGGAAGAGCGCGCTTGATGCGGGAGCCTCCACCGGGGGATTTACCGATTGCCTTCTTCAGCATGGGGCGGTCAAGGTCTATGCGGTAGATGTCGGGTATGGCCAGCTTGCCTGGAAACTTCAGCAGGATCCCCGTGTCATCCGGATTGAAAGGACCAATGTGCGCTACCTCCCCCCGGATCAAATCGGAGAAAAGGTAGACCTTCTGGTGGTGGATCTTTCTTTTATTTCGGTTGCCCTGGTGTTGAAACATCTCCTCGATTTTTTAAAGCCCGAAGGTGAGATGATCGTCCTTGTTAAACCTCAATTCGAAGTCGGAAAAGGAGAGGTGGGGAGAGGCGGAATTGTCAGAGAAGAGCGGCTCCATCAACAGTCGGTCGAGAAGATCAGATCATTTGCTTTAAGTATCGGGCTCGATTCTCCGGGGACGGTTGAATCGCCAATCCTGGGCCAAAAGGGAAATAAGGAATTTTTGATGCATTTGAGGCGTATTTCCGCAGGGAGTTCTAAAAATTGAAAGTTCTGGTAACCGGAGGGGCCGGGTTCATAGGATCCCATATTGTGGACCGTCTGATCGTCGAAGGCCATCAGGCGGTCGTGGTGGATAATCTATCTACCGGCAAAAAGAAAAACATTAACCGGAACGCGAACTTTTATAAACTTGACATCCTGAGTCCGAAATTAGAGAAAATCATCAAAAAAGAAAAACCCGACGTCATTAGCCATCACGCGGCTCAAATTGATGTCAGAAGGTCGGTCGCCGACCCGATATTCGATGCCCAGGTCAATATTCTCGCATTGATTCAACTGCTGGAATACGGGGTGAAATACGGGACCAAACATATTGTCTTTGCCTCTTCGGGGGGGGCCGTTTATGGCGAGCAGACCGAGTTTCCCGCTCCGGAGAGCCATGGCACTTTTCCGGTCAGCCCTTATGGCATCACCAAACTGACGGGCGAGAAATATCTTTTTTACTACAGGCAGAACAGCGGGCTGGATTATACCTGCTTGAGATACGCCAATGTTTACGGCCCCCGGCAGGACCCCTTTGGAGAGGCCGGCGTGGTGGCTATTTTTACCGAAAAAATGCTCCGGAATGAGCCGGTGAAAAAATGCTCCGGAATGAGCCGGTGATCATTAACGGCAACGGGATGCAGACGCGCGATTACGTTTTTGTGGACGATGTGGTCGATGCCAATATGGTGGCGATGAACGCCAAACCGGTTCAGACCGGTTATTTTAATGTCGGGACCGGGATAGAAACGCCGGTCAATCAGCTGTTTAAACTCCTTCAGGGCCTGACGGAGTCGACCATTAAAGAGATCCATGGCCCCGAGAAGAGAGGGGAGCAGATCCGGAGCTGTCTTGATTACTCAAAAATCCAGAAGGGCATGGAATGGGAGCCGAAGGTCCCCCTGAAAACGGGGCTTGAGAGGACCGTGGCCTATTTCCGGAGCAACAAAAAGAAATAAAAGGGAGATTATGATTAAAAAAATGCTGGTGTATCTTCTGGTCTTGCCCCTTCTGACCTCCTGTTTTACTTCAAGACAGATTCAAATGGCTGACCAGAGAGTTCAGGAAGAAAAGTGGGATGAAGCTTTTGAAATTTATCTGGAAGAGGCAAAAAAACATCCTGACGATCAGAACCTCAAGGTCAAGCTCTATCAGGTGAGATTAAAAGCGGGAGGACTCCACCTTTTAAAAGGGAAGGAGCTTGAAAGAGCGAGAAAAATCGATGAAGCGATCGCAGAATTCAGGAAAGCCCTTGTCTTTGATCCCGGAAAATCGGAATACCAGACCGCTCTGATCCGGGCGACCCGTTTAAAGGAGTCGGAAGACCATTATCAATCAGGTCAGAAATTGATTAAAGCAGGCCATCTGGAAGAGGCGGCGGAGGAACTCGAAAAGGCGTTTACCTTGAATCCCGAAAATGAAACGGTGAAGGAAGCTCTGGTCGGATTAAATGTGTCAAAAGAAATGATGAAACAGGAAGGAACGGACCTTTCTTTAAAATCGAGCCAGCCGATTACCTTGAAATTTCATAACGCCCGGTTAAAAGAGGTTTTTGAGCTTCTTTCGAAAACGGCAGGGATCAACATCCTTTTTGACAAAGATGTGAGGGACGACAATGTCACCATTTTTGTCAAAGACGCGACTTTTAAGGAAACGCTCAATTTGA
>JACQBY010000073.1 GCA_016201875.1 Nitrospirota bacterium | reverse complement strand
TTCAATGTAATCCCTCCCGGCAAGGTCACCCAGTCAATCCCCTGATTGATATTCCCCATCGCTCCCGTTCCGACCAGGCGGTCAACATCATGAGAAACCTGATCCCAGGTCGATCCGGGGAAACCTTTGGCCCAGGCCACACTTTTCGGCTTCAGGTCCCAATCGTAGAACCCGCTCAGATAAAACTGAACTTTGTTGGAAGCGTCGGGAATCTCCGGATACCGCTCCCAAACATAATCGGCCCCTAAATAAAAGATCGATTTTTTAAACTCTGCCCCCACCGCCTCCCCATACTCATTGAAGGAAGGTCTGTTTTCGCTCCTGAAGCGATACCGCACCTCGGCAAACGTATTCAATGTAATCCCTCCCGGCAAGGTCACCCAGTCAATCCCCTGATTGATATTCCCCATCGCTCCCGTTCCGACCAGGCGGTCAACATCATGAGAAACCTGATCCCAGGTCGATCCGGGAAAACCCTGAATGGCCAGGGCTTTCCCGGGGAAACCCAAACCCGCCGCCAATAGGAGAATCCCCGCCTGAACAATCAGGGACAAGCATTTTCTTGTTAGTCCATTTTCTGAGGTTTGCCTCATTTTAATTTTAGTCCTTTCTAAATTCCGGCGCGTCACCATGAAAGTTTTATCCATTGTTTTCCTTTCGTGAGTGAAAAGTAATCCTGGCCAATCTTGATCACCCGCGTTTCCTCATTTTCAGATACAAAATCCGTTTCCGGAACTCGATCTGACCAATCGATGAAACGAGAGTCACTCGATCGGAGGCTTTCCGACGCAGGAGTTTGGGTTTGAAATGGATTTTCCTTCATAAACGACGATAGCAGGAAAGAGAGAGAAAAATAACTCACCGGTTTGGAAATAATCTGCTGAAAAGGAAGGATCTGACGATGATCCTTTCTTATGAGTTTTATTCCCGCCGGAACGATCGTGATTTGGGGCAGCGGGACTTCACGTAATCCGGCTGGTTGTATCGGGTTGGCCCGCAGAGCCAGCCCATGTTCAGGAATAAAAACGATGACGCTGTTTTTTCCTGACGATTCAACCTCTCGGATAAACTTTGTCATATCTTGAAAAAGTTTTTGCAGAAAGAACCGGTATCGATCATTCCGGTCTTTTGCCAGAAAATAGAAATTCCATAATCCCATTAGGATTCCTTAATAAATGGTCGTGGTGTTTTATTTTAACTTATCGGAGAGAAAAATCGATAATTCCGGAACCTGCGTTTCCGCAAACCGAACTCCATAAATCATCTCTTTCCCTTTAATTTTTGAAAAGCGGACAATCTCTCCCTCACTCTTGAGGATCAACGACTTATGATAAATTTGAATCGTCACCTCTTTTGGAAGGACTTTATTCGCTTTGATCCTGACAGACAGGCCTTTATAACTGAGATCTTCCGTCACTCCCTCAAAAACCTCCCCGCCCGCGATCAACTCACATTTAAACTGCCTGAATACCCTTGGAGATAATCTTCGAAAGACCGTTTCTTTGACAAACGCCCGGAATGAAGAGGTGGCCAGCAGCTTGAAAGAACGCCACGCCGTATAACTTTTCCAGTGGGAGTTTTCCCAGAAGTCTGACGAGCAGTAAATCTGACGGATCAGGCTCTGTCTTTGATCCTCGCGAATATTCAGGAACTTCACCCCGATGGAAAATTGTCCTGAAGGGAGCAGATCATACCGGGTCACTTCGCCCCTGACTTCGGTCATTTCGCCGGTATCCCCTGACAACCGGACCGTCGCGTCGGGAGGGAGAGTCAGGCTGTAGGCCGGTTGATTGAACCGGGGCGAGGCGTGAATTAAACGGATTTTTACCTGCTGGGGCAAAAAGGCCGGGATGTCCGAATTTAAAATCATGGATAAACCGGCCTCGCTCAGATCATACGTCTGGCCCTGGATGACTTGATCCTGGAAAACCAGATCGCATTTGACCTCCCTTGGAATTCGTATGGATGAGCGTTTTTGAGTCCGTTCCCGTGAGAGAACAATTGCGGTCATAAGAAGCAGAAGATTGTAGCAACCCCAGAACCCGCTCAAAAGAGCGCCCTCCCGGTTAATCCCCTCGTGTGAAAACCGGTAGCCGGCAAAACCAAAGCTGGCGATTAAGAGCATCGCGAGGAGGATGTGCGGAATGACATAAGACCATTCTAATTGAGGTTTATCAAACCGGATTCCTTTGGGGGTCACCTGAAAGACTGTTTTTTCCGCCCTTAAAAAAGTCTCAAACACGGTCCAGCTGATAAAAAAACACATGACGGTTTCATACACATCCGACCAGAAGGGATTGCGATACCCCTTGCTCAGAGAATTAAAAACAATCAGAGAGACCATGTAATACGGAAGATAGTAATTTAAAAGGACCGGCAAGGGCGCGATCAGGGGGGCCTGGTTTAATAATAGAAAAGAGAGCGGAGCCGCCAGGTAAACCAGCCTGGCCCATCCATGGAAAAAATAATAAATCGAACTGAAATAATTGACCCTCTGCATAAAAGAGAGCCCTTTTTTCCAGATCGGATTGTCGAGCAGGAACACCTGGACCCCTCCGCGGGTCCACCGTTGCCTCTGTTTGAGATAACTCCCGTAACTCTCGGGGGCAAGCCCGACCGCCAGGGTCTTTTTTAAATAGACCGATTTATACCCCCTGGCGTGAAGGACCATGCTGGTATGAAGATCCTCCGTCAGCGTTTTGGATTGAAAACCTCCGATCTCTTCAAGGGCCGACCGCCGGAAGACTCCCCCGCTTCCCGCAAAAAAACTTGAATTAGAACTGTCTTTTCCCGGCTGGATGATATAAAAAAAGAGGTCCTGTTCATTCACAATCTCACGCTCAAGCCGAAGATTGCGCTGAAAGGTATCGGGGTTATAAAAGTAGTGAGGAGTTTGAACAAAAGCGACTTTTACGTCTTGAAAAAAGTCGAGGGTCTCTTTTAAAAAAGCATGCGCGGGAATATGATCGCTGTCGAGGACCAGAACATACTGGCCTGAAGAATATTTTAGTCCGTAATTCAGGTTTCCGGCTTTGGCATATTCGTTTCGGGGACGGGATAAATATTCACAGCCGAGATCTTTCGCGAGATTCCGAACCTCCGGACGGTGGCCGTCGTCGAGAATGTAAACTTTTTTATAACCGGCCGGGTAATCAATCGCCAGCGAGGCAACCGCTGTTTTATATAAAAGATCGACCGATTCATCAATCGTGGTAATAAAAATATCGACTGCCGGGGGATCCCCTTTCAGAGGGCTGGCTTTTTTCCGGTTGGAGGGCTTATACACCTGAAAATAAAAAAATATCACTGCCAGAAACCCGTACAATTCCGCAAGGTAGACCACCAGGCTGATCATCGTACTGGTAAAATCTTCAAAATTTAAACTATAGAACCCCCTCCAGTAAATATATCTGGCCCCCGCAAAAAGACTTAGAAAAATCAGGAGACGCCGTGTGAAAGGAGAAGCAGGTTCTTTTTTAGCCAGAAAAATGGCTGACAAGGCCAATAGTGCAGAAAGGAGATATTCTAAACCGCGCATAAGATAATTGTAGCAAATATAAATTTTTTTGTTAGGAAAACTATTCTTGAAACCTTTCATCCTGATATTGAAATGAACAAGCCAAAGACCTTATCATATCCATATGGCACGCTTGAACAATTCTCCAACCCGGAAACTCATCACGCTGTCGCGCGCGCTTTCTAAAATGGGAGTCTGCTCAAGGGCCGTCGCCGGCGAGCTGATTAAAAAAGGAAAGATTAAAATCGGCAACAGAATGATTTTAGACCCGGAGTTTAAAGTTGATCTCCCGGTTCAAAACCTTTTCGTCAATGATAAGCCTGTCAAAAAAAAGTCTCAAAAAATTTACCTCATCCTGCATAAGCCCAAAGGGGTCGTGACTACCCGGAGCGACGAAAAGGGAAGAAAAACCATCTATGACCTTTTAAGCCCCGACCTCCCCTGGGTTTTTCCCGTCGGACGATTGGACAAAGAAACCTCGGGCCTTTTGTTACTGACCAACGATACGGAGTGGGGAGATCACATGGCTTCTCCTGGCCAAAAAATTCCAAAAACCTATCATGCAAAACTCAACAAAAAAATAGACGAAGAAACCTTAAAGAAAATCCGGAATGGATTGAAAATTTCTTCGGAACTCTCTTATCTTCCGGTAAAAGCAGAAAAAATCAGGGAAGGGGTAAAATCGTGCTGGGTCGAGTTGACCCTGATCGAAGGGAAAAACCGGCAAATCAGAAAAATGTTTGAATATTTGAACTACAGGGTAGAAAACCTGGTACGAATTAAAATCGGCAACCTCTCTCTTGGACTTTTAAACCCCGGCGAAGTTAAAGCGATTCAACCCGATGACGTATCAAGTCTCCTGAAAATCAAGAAGCCGGCCGGTCGATTATCCCCTTGACAAAGAACAATCACTATCCTAGACTCGGTTTCAACCCTATGGTGACCAAAAACAAAACCATTCATACGGCCCCTTCTCCCACCTCGATGGAAGAAGTTCTTCTGATTTATCAAGAAGATATACTCTCTGTTGAGAATCAGATTAAAGAAGCGCTTTCTTCCCAAATCGGTTTGATCAACGACGTTTTTTATTATATTTTAAAAAGCGGCGGGAAACGACTTCGACCCCTTCTGCTGATTATGACCTCCCGGCTATTTAATTACCGGGGGACCGAACATATTATTCTTGGAAGCGTTATGGAGTTTATTCATACCGCCACGCTCCTTCACGACGATGTGGTCGACGAAGCAAGCCTCAGGCGGGGGAAAAAGGCCGCCCGGATGGTCTGGGGAAACCAGGCCAGCATCCTGGTGGGCGATTACCTCTTTTCAAGGGCCTTTATTGAAGCGGTCCGATTGAAACGGAATGAAGTGAATCTTCTCCTTTCAAAAACCTGTCAGATCTTAAGCGAAGGGGAGATTCTCCAGCTCATTTACACCAGAAACTTTTCGATGACTGAAAAGGATTATTTAAATATCATTGAATTTAAAACCGCTTCTCTCATTTCTCTTGCCTGCCAGCTCGGAGGCGTCATTGGCGGAGCCGCGGAAGGGGAGCTTGAGTCCCTTTCCCGCTTCGGGTTGAATCTGGGGGTGGCCTATCAAATGGCCGATGACACTCTCGACTACACTGCCGAAAAAGATCTCCTGGGAAAAACCCTCGGACAGGATTTCAGGGAAGGTAAAATCACCCTCCCCATTCTCCATTTAATGTTAAAATGCACTCCGAAAGAAAAAAGTAAAATTGAAGAGATGTTTAACCAGTCTCACCTCCCTGAAAAAGATCTCGAGCTGATTCAGGACCTGCTGGGAGACTATGGCTCCATCCAGTATGCGCTCGACCAGGCCGAAGTCTTCAGTCAGAAAGCCAAGCAGGAACTCTCTTCTCTTCCCTCTTCCCCTCATAAAGACGGATTATTGATCATGGCAGACTATGTCATTGCCCGAAATTTTTAAACAGGTCCGATCCTCAATTTTTACCCGCTGGCTTTAAATATTACCGATACGATGAATGAAAATTTCTGTGATTATTCCGGTTCTCAACGAAGAAAAAGTTTTGCAAAAAACACTTCAACGACTAAAAAAAGGAGCCGATCTTGAATTGATCGTTGTCGACGGAGGGAGCCTCGATAGCACTCCTGCGATCGCCCGGGCATTTACCAGAAAGGTTTTCGCCTCTCCCCCGGGACGAGCCCGGCAGATGAACGAAGGGGCCCGCCATGCAGAGGGGGAGATTTTGCTCTTCCTGCATGCCGATTCTCAAATTGCCCCTGGCGGATTGGGGAGAATCGTTCCGGCCATTACCGGCGGCCAGGCTCTTGGCGGCGCTTTCCGGCTGGCCATTGACTCCCAGAATATTTTTCTCCGGATGATCGCCTGGTTTGCCAACCTTCGAACGGCCATCACCGGAATTCCATACGGAGATCAGGGAATTTTTATCACCCGGTCTGCTTTTGAGAAAATGGGAGGTTTCCCCGATATTCCACTCATGGAAGATGTCGAACTTTCAAAAAAAATGAAACGAGCCGGAAAGATCGTTCTTTTAAAAGAAAAAATCGCCGCCTCCCCAAGACGGTGGAAAAAAGGGGGGATTTTTATGACCACCCTGAAAAACTGGACGTTATTGGCCTGTTATCTTCTCGG
>JACQBY010000059.1 GCA_016201875.1 Nitrospirota bacterium | reverse complement strand
CTCCCATGCGCAGGTCATCGAAGTTGAAAGCACGGCCCGTGCCGCGGAAATCTGTTTGAACGATCCGGCGGCGGGAGCCATCGCCAGTGAACTGGCGGCCAAATTATACGGGCTTAAAGTCCTCGCTTCCAGAATCGAAGATAACGCGCATAATACCACCCGTTTTTTAATTATTGCCCGCAAGCCGATTTCAAGAACCGGCAAGGATAAGACATCGATCTTATTTTCCATTAAAGATAAAACGGGGGCGCTTTACCGGATCCTTCAGCCCTTTGCGGAAAAGAAGATCAATTTAACAAAAATCGAGTCCCGTCCTTCAAAAAGAAAGCCATGGGAATATTTCTTTTATCTCGACATCGAGGGGCATCAGGAAGATGAAAAGGTCCGCAAGGCCCTTTCGGCGCTTCAGAACAATTGCATCTTTTTTAAAATACTCGGCTCATACCCGATAGGAAATTAGAATGAAAATGCCTGCAAATATCAAAAAAATCGCTCCCTACAAGCCGGGAAAGCCGATCGAAGAGCTCGAACGGGAAATGGGCCTTAAAGGGATAATCAAAATGGCCTCCAATGAAAACCCGCTCGGCCCTTCGCCCAAAGCCCTGGATGCGATCATGAAATTCAAAAAAAATATTTTCCGTTATCCCGATGGAAATGGTTATGAACTGGTTCAGGCGCTCGGAAAACAGCTTAAGGTCCCCCCCGGGCGGATCGCGTTGGGGAACGGATCGAATGAACTGATCGAACTTCTGACCCGGGCCTTTTTGCTCCCGGGCGATGAAGCGGTCATGGCCGATTTTACCTTTTCTCTCTATCGCAACATGGTTGAAATTGCCCATGCCACGGTCGTTGCCGTTCCGTTAAAGGGGTTCCGGCATGATCTTAACGCCATGGCGGCAAAAATAACCGATCAGACCCGGATGGTCTTTATCTGCAACCCGAACAATCCGACCGGAACGCTCCTCCCCCGGCATGAAATCAAGGAGTTTCTCAGCGCTATTCCGGCTGATATCATCGTGGTGCTTGATCATGCCTACGAAGAGTTTGTCACCGACTCCACCTACACTTCACTGATCGAAGAGGTCGACCGGCATGAAAATCTCATTATTCTGAGGACCTTTTCGAAGCTCTACGGGCTTGCAGGGCTCCGAATCGGCTACGGGATTGGCTCCGAGGGGATGATCGAGACCTTAAACAGAGTCCGCCAGCCGTTTAACACCAGCCTCCTTTCGCAAAAGGCGGCGATTGCGGCTCTCGGCGACCAGACGCATATCAAGGCGAGCCGGGCCAGCAATATTGCGGGGAAAGCCTATCTTTATCAATGTTTTGATGAGTTGAAGATCACCTATGTTCCGACGGAGGCCAATTTTATCTTTTTTGAGTTCGACCGGGCAAAAGAGCTTTTTGACTGGATGTTAAAAGAGGGGATTATCATCCGGCATATCGGGGAAAATTATTTGAGGGTAACGATCGGAAAGCCTCGCGAAAATCAGGCTTTTAAAAAGAAGTTAAAGCAATTTATTCATAAGAAATAGGCATAAAGTCCGTTCTCAGGACTTTTTAGAAACGAAAAGGGGAAAATTCAATGATTATAGTATTAAAACCAAATGTGACGCAAAAAGAGATCGACCATATTTCCGAGAGGTTGAAAGAGCATGGGTTAACCGCCCATGTTTCGAAAGGAAAGGAACGGACCATTATCGGCGCCATCGGAGACGACAGGGTGATCGAGACTCTCCCTTTGTCGATTTTCCCCGGCGTGGAGCAGGTGATGCCGATTCTTTCGCCCTATAAGCTGGTCAGCCGTGAATTTAAAAAAGAGAATACCGTGATTGAATTTGAGAACGGAGTCACCATCGGGGATAAACGGGTCGAGGTCATGGCCGGACCCTGCGCGGTTGAAAACGCCGAAAATTTATTAGAGATCGCCGAAGCGGTCAAATCGGCGGGTGCCCGGATTTTAAGAGGAGGAGCCTTTAAGCCCCGCACCTCTCCCTACACGTTTCAGGGGCTGGGAGAAGAGGGTCTGGCCTATCTGGCAGAGACAAGAAAAAAGACCGGACTTTTAATCGTGACCGAAGTGATGGATACCACGGAGGTCGAACTGGTGGCAAAATATTCCGATATCCTTCAGATCGGCACCCGGAACATGCAGAATTTCAGGCTTTTACAGGAGGTTGGAAAATACCGCAAGCCTGTCCTCCTCAAGCGGGGCCTCTCCGCGACGATCAAAGAGTTTTTAATGGCGGCGGAATATATCATGTCGCGGGGGAACCATCAGGTGATTCTCTGCGAGCGGGGGATCCGGACGTTTGAACCTTCAACGCGAAACACGCTCGATTTATGCGCGATCCCGGTAATCAAACATCTCAGCCATCTTCCGATTATCGTCGATCCTTCGCATGGGACCGGAAAGTGGGACTATGTGGCCCCCATGGCCAAAGCGGCGATAGCGGCGGGAGCCGACGGTTTAATGATTGAAGTCCATCTCGATCCTGAAAAGGCGCTTTCTGACGGAGAAGAATCGCTCAAACCTCCCAAATTTAAAGCGATGATGGAAGAGCTGAGAAAAATCGCTCCGGCGGTTGGAAGGACCATCTAAAATAGTGAGGAACAGGCTTTGCCTGTCCGAACGCGGGGGATGGGGGCATCGGAGGATTTTACGAAGTAAAACCGCATGGGCCCCCATGTAAAAACAGACATGAAGCCTTATTTTAAAAAGATCGCCATCCTTGGCGTCGGCCTGATCGGAGGGTCGCTCGCCATCGATTGCAGAAAAAAAAAGCTGGCGGGGAGCATCGCCGGTTTTGGGCGAAACGAGGGGAATCTCAAAAAAGCGGTCTCTCTCGGGGTCATAGACGCCTATGATTTAAAGGTTGAAAAAGTGGTGGATGGCGCCGACCTGGTTGTCCTGGCGGTTCCGGTAGGAAGCTATCTTAAAACGGTTAAAGCGTTTCTTCCCCGTCTTTCTCCCGATGCCATCGTGACCGATGTGGGGAGCGTCAAAGAAAAGGTGGTCAAAGAGCTGGAACCTCTCCTTGGCGGCAGAAAATTCGTCCCGGCCCATCCGGTCGCGGGGAGGGAAAAGTCAGGGGTTGAAGCGGCTCTTCCGGATCTTTTTAAAGGAGCCCGTTGCATTCTCACGCCGACCGATAACACCGATCCGGCGTCTCTGGAAAAGATCAAAAACCTCTGGAAAGAGGTCGGGGCGGTCGTTTCCTGTTTAAGCCCCGCCGAGCATGACGAGGTGCTCGGTATGGTGAGCCACCTTCCCCATCTGATCGCCTTTGCGCTGGTGAATACGGTCCTCGGAATGGCCGAAAAAAAAGAAAATCTGATTTCGTATTCCGGAGGGGGATTCCGTGATTTCACCCGGATAGGGGCCAGTTCGCCAGAAATGTGGAAAGATATTTTTCTGACCAACCGCGAGAATATGCTGAGCCACATCGAAAAATATGAAGCGGTCCTCGGCCGTTTAAAAAAGTATATCCTGGACCGGGACGAGGCCGGTCTGCTGAGGGAATTTGAAAAATCTAAAAAGATCAGGGGATCCTTAAATTAAAATGTCGAGCCTGGCTGTCAGAAAAAGCCCCCCGCTAAAAGGGGAGATCACGATCCCGGGGGACAAATCGGTGACCCACCGGGCGATTCTGTTCGGAGGAATGGCCAAAGGCCCCACCGTGATCCGGGGCTATCTCCCTTCCGAAGATTGTCTCTGCACTCTGGCGGCGATGGAAGCGATGGGGGTTAAAAGCAAAATCCAGGGGGATGTCCTGACCCTCCGGGGCGAAGGAATCGAAGGGTTGACCGAACCTGACAGAGTATTGAATATGGGCAATTCCGGAACGAGCCTGAGGCTGTTGACCGGTTTACTTTCGGGCCTTCCTTTTTTTTCAGTCCTCGATGGAGATGATTCCCTCAGAAAAAGGCCGATGGCGAGAGTGATCGAACCCTTAACCCTGATGGGGGCCGAAATCCGGGGGAGAAAAAATAACCGGCTGGCGCCGATAGCCATATCCGGAAAGAAAAATCTCCGGGGAGTGGAAGTCCGCCTCCTCGTGGCAAGCGCTCAGGTCAAGTCGGCGATTCTCCTTGCGGGGCTTACGGCAGACGGGACGACCCGGATTCGGGAGCCTTTTTTATCCCGCGACCATACCGAAAGAATGTTAAAAACCTTCGGCGCCCGGATAGATACTTCTCCGGAGGGGACCTCCATCGAGAAGTCCGATTTAAAAGGGATTGAAGTCGATGTTCCGGGCGATTTTTCATCCGCCGCCTTTTTTATCGTGGCGGCAGCCCTGATTCCGGGGAGTTCATTGACGATCCGGAATGTCGGGATGAATCCGACCCGCACCGGCCTTTTGAAAGCCCTGAAAAAAATGGGGGGAAAAATCACGATTGAAAACGAACGGGAGAGCGAAGGGGAACCTATCGGTGACCTCCATATTCAAGCGGCGGACAGATTAAAAGGGATTGAAATCGGCGAAGAAGATATCCCGGCGATGATAGATGAACTGCCAATCCTTTTTATTGCGGCGGCTTTTGCCGAAGGGGAGACGAAGGTTACCGGCGCCAGGGAACTCCGGGTAAAAGAGAGCGACCGGATCGGCGTGATGGCGAGGGAAATGAGAAAAATGGGGATAGAGGTCGAGGAGTACCCCGACGGGTTGCGGATCAAGGGGAGCGATAAAGCCAGAGGGGGGACTTTTACCAGCGACGGGGACCACCGGGTGGCGATGTCGATGGCGATTGCAGGCCTGGTGGCCGGCGGGGAGAGCGCCATCGAACAGACCGAATGCATCAATACCTCTTTCCCCGGTTTCGAAACATTATTAAAAAAAGTGTCGGGGTTTTAAGCGAAAGATGCCGGAGCCGAAAATCACCATAGCGGTTGACGGGCCTTCAGCCTCCGGAAAAACAACGGCGGCGCGATTGCTTGCCCTTAAGCTTGCGTACAGCTGTCTCGATACCGGCCTCCTCTACCGCGCGGTCGCCTGGAAGGTCTTAAAAGAAAAAATCGATCCCGCGGACGAAGCGGCGGTCAGCCGGATCTGTAAAGACCAGAGGGTCACGGTTAAAAAAAAGGATCATACGTTCCGGATTCAGGTAGAAAACCGGGACATTACCAGCGAATTAAGAACGCCGGAATTAAGCACGGTCTCTTCCGCTGTTTCCAAATACAAGGGAGTCAGAGAAAGTTTAATGAGTCTCCAGCGGGAGGTGGGAAAAGAACCGGGTGTTATCCTTGTGGGACGGGATATCGGCACTCAGATCCTGCCGGAGGCCCCGGTGAAATTTTTCATGGATGCTTCTATTAAAGTCAGAGGGGAGAGGCGGCATGAAGAACTGATCAAAAAAGGGTTTAACGTCAGTTTGGACCAGACGATCCGTGAAATGAGCCAGAGGGACCGGCAGGACAGCGAAAGGGCGATTGCCCCGATGCAGAAGGCCCCGGACGCGATCTACATAGACACCACCGGGTTGTCGCTGGACGAAGTGGTTGAAAAAATGGCGGCTGAGGTAAAAAACGCTCAAAATAAAAAGAACGCGGGGGTCCGGACGGTCAGCTCCTGAAGAGATTCTGCGGGAACTTAGGTTCTTGACGATCTATGGCTTTTTAGACTATGCTTTATTCTTTTCTTAAGCTGGCCTCTTACATTGTTTTTAAGTTTTTTTTTAATTTAAAAATTAATGGCAGAACCAATATACCAAAAAAAGGGGGTGCTATCCTTGCTTCCAATCATGCCAGTTATTCCGATATTCTCCTGATCGGATGCGGCATCTGGAGGCGTCTTAAATATGTAGCAAAAGCAGAGATGTTCAGAGGATTTTTTTTACGGTTTTTCTGGACATATATGGGAGGAATTCCGGTGACCCGGGGAGGAATGAACCGGGACGCCTTTAAAAGAATCATCGATCAGGTAGAAAAAGGGAATCTGGTCGTCATTTTCCCGGAAGGAACAAGATCGGTAGATGGCCGGTTAAAAGATGCCCGGCCCGGAATCGGGATGCTGGTTGCCATTTCCGGCGTAAAAGTGATCCCCACCTATATATCGGGGAGCGACAAGGTGTTGCGCCGGGGTTCGAATAAAATCACCATCTGTCCCGTCAGCGTGACTTATGGCGAGCCGATAGATTTCAGCGAGATCATTAAAAAGTGTGAAGGAAAAGAGCTTTACCAGAAAATCAGTGTAGAAATTATGGCCAGGATCGATGACCTGAGAATAAAAAATCAGTGTCAGAACCCCCCGGCCGACAGGGAATCAGACAAAATATCTTTAAAATAACAGGGAGGAAAAACTTTTTTATGTCTAACGAACAGGTAGTCACACAATCAGGAATTTCAAAGAAGATTCATATCGACGGGGATTTTATAGCCGACGATCCCCGGATGGCTGAAATGGACGCGCTCTACGCGGAATCGTTTAAAAACCTGGAAGAAGGGAGCATTGTCCAGGGTACCGTCCTTTCAATCGAACGGCAGGGGATTTTAGTCGATATCGGTTATAAATCGGAGGGGAGCATCGCGGCCGCCGAATTTACCAAAGACGAGTTTGAAAAAATAAAAGTCGGCGATACGATCATGATCTATCTTGAGCAGAGAGAGGATGCCGAAGGGAACATCCTCCTGTCCAAAGAAAAAGCCGACAAGATGAAGGTCTGGAAAGACCTGGAACAGGTCCATGACCGGGGTGAGATTGTCGAGGGAAAAGTCCTTTCCAGGATTAAAGGGGGGATGATTGTCGATATCGGGATCAAAGCCTTTCTTCCCGGTTCTCAGATCGACCTCCGCCCTGTGCGGGACCTCGACCAGCTGGTCGGAAAAAGCTTCCCGATGAAAATTATTAAAATGAACCAGAAACGGGGGAACATCGTCGTCTCCCGCCGGGTCCTTCTTGAAGAAACCCGCGACAAAAAGCGGCAGAGCACCCTTTCGAACCTGACCGAAGGCCAGGTGGTCTCCGGAACAGTAAAAAACATTACGGAATATGGCGCCTTCATCGACCTGGGCGGAATCGACGGGCTCCTTCATATCACCGATATGTCATGGGGAAGGGTCAACCATCCATCCGAGCTTTTCATGGTCGGGGATAAGGTCGATGTGGTGGTTTTAAAATATGACAGAGAAAGCGGAAGAGTTTCGCTCGGGTACAAACAGAAGAGTCCCGATCCCTGGGCCGAGGTGGAAACCAAATATGCCATCGGCACCCGGATTAAAGGAAAAGTCGCCAGCCTGACCGATTACGGCGCCTTTGTCGAACTTCAGCCCGGAATCGAAGGACTGGTCCATATATCCGAAATGACCTGGTCGCATGAGATCAGACACCCCTCCAAGCTTGTGGCAGTGGGAGATATGATCGAAGCGGTGGTTTTAAGCCTTGATAAAAAAGGGAGAAAAATTTCTCTCGGCATGAAACAGGTCGATCATAATCCCTGGGAAGTGATTGAAAAGAAGTTCCCCGTGGGGACCAAAGTCGAAGGAAAAGTCAGAAGCATCACCGATTTCGGCGTGTTTGTGGGAATCAGCGACGGGATCGACGGGTTGATCCATATCTCCGATTTATCATGGACCAGGCATATCAAACATCCGTCGGAGATTTTCAAAAAAGGACAAAAAATCGATGCGGTGGTTTTGAAAATTGACCGGGAGAAAGAACGTCTCTCTCTGGGATTCAAACAGTTGACACCCGACCCATGGGAAACCACGGTCCCGGAAAAGTTTAAAGCCGGAACTTCCACTACCGGAAAAATCACAAAAATAACCGAATTCGGCGTTTTCGTCGAACTGGCGGAAGACATCGAGGGGCTTATCCATATCAGCGAAATCGGTCTGCCTGTGGGACAAAAAGCCGAAGACACTTTTAAGCCGGGAGCCGAACTCACGGTGAAAATCGTCAAGGTCGATACTGCCGAACGGAAAATCGGACTAAGCCTTAAAGAGCATAAGCGCGATGCCGAAAATGCCGAGTACTCGAGTTACATGAAGGGCCAGAGCGAAGAGCCGAGGACCCTGGGAAGCGAGTTGAACAAAAAGAAAGATCGTAACCAGGCATGAATCCCGCTGATCGTTGATTCTGAACGATCAGTATGTTTTGAGAGAGAAAAGGTATGGCTGAGCGTCCGTTTTTTAGAGGAATCATGATCATGATTGTGTTAGGGTTCCTCTTTTTTACGGGAATCTACTGGCTCTCACGGTTCAGCGAAGGGGGCGGCCCTCAGACCGGCGAGAAAATCGCGATTGTCCGGATCGAAGGGGTCATCCTCGATGTGACAGATACGCTTGAAGAGCTGAAGAGATACGAAGAGAATGCTTCGGTCAAAGCGATTCTGATCCGGATTAACAGTCCGGGCGGGGCGGTTGTTCCTTCTCAGGAGATCTACGAAGAGATCAAAAAGATCAAAGAAAAGACAGGAAAGAAAATCATCGTTTCGATGGGGACCGTGGCCGCGTCCGGAGGGTATTATATCGCCAGCGCCTCTGACCGGATCGTAGCCAACCCCGGGACCCTGACCGGCAGCATCGGCGTCATCATGGAGCTGATGAATGTCGGAGGGCTTCTGAAAAAAGCGGGGCTCGAAAGCGTGGTGATTAAAAGCGGAGCGCGCAAAGATGTCGGCTCCCCTTTTAGAGAGATGACTAAAGCCGAGAAGGAATATCTCCAGGAGGTCATGGACGACGTCCATTCGCAGTTTATCGAAGCCGTGGCAAAAGGGCGGGGTTTAAAAAAAGAAGAGGTGATCCCCCTGGCGGACGGAAGGGTCTTTACCGGCAGGCAGGCCATCAAATATAAACTGGTCGATGAGCTGGGCGATCTTGACGATGCGGTTCATGTGGCGGGAAAGATGGCCGGTATCAAGGGAGAACCCCGGGTCATCGAGGCCAAAAAAAAGTTCTCCTTTTTCGATTTGTTCAAAAGTGAATTTTTGGGGAATGCAAAATTATTCGGTTTTAATCAAAACAACATCCCCGGACTCAACTATTTGTGGACGGTGGAATAAGCACGGGAGCCAATCATGACCAAAGCGCAATTAATCGAAAAAGTGGCGTCACAGCTCAACGGTTATACGAGGCGGCAGACTGAAATCATCGTTAATGCGATTTTTGACAGCATCAAGAACTCTCTCGCAGAGGGCGATAAGATAGAAATCAGGGGGTTTGGAAGCTTCAGGATCAGAAAAAGAAAAAACCGCGCGGGAAGAAACCCCAAAACCGGAGATCTGGTTACCGTGAGCGCCAAGAATTTCCCGTTTTTCAAAGCGGGCAAAGAGCTCAAAGAATTAGTCGACAGCTAGACTGCAGGCTGTTTAAAAAGTCATTTATCGTCATTCCCGAGGTTTTTATCGGGAATCCAGTTTCAGTAAAATCAAGTTCCCGGCAGAGATTGTTTCTCTGCCTTTTTTTTCTTAAAATCAGGGGTCCTTTGCCCACATTTGTCACAGGAGGAAGCGGTTATATCGGAAAGCAGATCGTCAGGCGGCTGGCCAATGCCGGAGGACGGGTCCATCTCCTCGTCCGGAAGACCAGCGGACTAAAAGGGCTTTCCCACAAGAACATCCATCTTTTTTACGGAGACCTGCAGGATAAGAACAGCATCCGTGAGGCGATGAAAGAGTGCCAGCGGGTTTACCATATCGGCGCTCTGGTGGCGAGATGGCATCCCGACAGCAGGCAATTTGATATGACCAATGTCGGCGGAAGCCGGAATGTTTTTGAAACCGCTCTGGAACTTGGAATTGAAAAACTGGTCTACACCTCGTCGGTTATGGCCATTGGTCCATCCGGTCAGGCCACTCTCGATGAAACCCACCAGCGCTCTAAATCATTCACCTCCGATTACGAACGGACCAAATACCTGGCCGAACTTGAATTCCATGAAATGGTTGCCAGAGGCCTCCCCGGAGTCATCGTCTCTCCGTCGCTGGTTTATGGGCCTTCTTTAAACTATCCCGGATCACTCACGAACCGGTTAATTAAACAGTTTATCGAAGGGAGGCTCAAGGCGGTTCCGGTGACAGGGGCAAAAAAAGGGAACGGGGTCTATATCGAAGATGTCGTCACGGGACATTTTCTGGCGATGGATAAAGGAAAAGTCGGTGAAAAGTATATTCTGGGGGGTGAGAATCTGACCTTAGATCAGTTTATCGCCTTAATGAGCGTGGAGTTTAAATTAAAGCGGAAGATTCGGAAAATTCCCCTCTCTATTCTATGGGGCCTCGGCTTTATTGATGAAATAAAAGCGAGGTTAGAAGGGACTCAGCCCGAATACCCCCGGAGCTTCGCGAAAATCTATGGCCATAGCTGGGCCTATTCGTCAGAAAAAGCAAAAAGAGAGCTGGGGTATCAATCCCGGACGCTCAGAGAGGGGCTGAAAATTACGCACGCCTGGCTGACCGGACAGCCTCTTCCCCCGCCGCCCCCCTCCGATCTGCTCGGCCCGCAATATATTCCGATACAACTCAAATAGGGGGGCGCAGTTTTTCAAGAAGGGTCTCTCCGATCGTCTGAAGGGGGAGCTCCTCCTGTTCTTTTGTTTTCATCTGGCGGAGCGTCGCCTTGCCCGATTTCAGTTCATCTTCGCCGATAATCAGCACATAACGGGCGTTATACCTATCGGCTTTTTTCATCTGGCTCTTTAAGCTCGCGTTTTGAAAATCCATCTCGGCGCCAATATGATTTTCGCGCAATTCCGCCAGAATCAAAAGGGCCGCCTCCTGGGCTGTTTTTCCCAGAGCGGCAATAAAAAGGGGGAGCTCGATCTCAGGAGTCAGCGAGGGGTCCATTAAAGCAATCACCCGCTCGATCCCCATGGCAAACCCTATCCCCGGAACGTCCGGCCCGCCAAGTTCCTTCACCAGACCGTCGTACCGGCCGCCGGCGGCAATTGTATTTTGCGCCCCCTGAAAATCAGATTTCCACTCAAAGGCTGTCCGGGTGTAATAATCGAGCCCTCTGACCAGGCGGGGGTTGATCCGATACACGGTGTGTAAGACGCCAAGCCCCGATTTGACCTCTTCAAAATGGTCATGACATTCTCCGCAAAGAAAATGGACCATCTCCGGCGCATTATGCAACATTTTCTGGCAGGACTCGTTTTTACAATCAAGCACTCTCATCGGGTTGATCAACGTTCTTCGCTGGCAGTTTTCACAGAGCCCGGTCTGTTTATCTTTAAGAAACTCCTGTAACAGGGCTTTATAGTTGGGCCGGCATTGGGGACAGCCGACGCTGTTCATTTCAAGCGTCAGGTTCGAAATCCGCATCTCCTTAAAAAACTGAGAGAGGAATAAAATCATTTCGACATCCTGCAATGGCCCGGAAGGGCCGATTGCTTCGGCTCCCGCCTGGTAAAATTGGCGGTAGCGCCCTTTCTGGGGCCTCTCGCGCCTAAACATCGGACCGATATAAAAAAGCTTGGCAAGGGGGGTGGCCGCCATCAGATTATGCTCGATCAGCGACCGGACGACCGGGGCGGTCCCTTCGGGCCGGAGGGTGATTTTCTTTCCGTCACGGTCGTCGAAGGTGTACATCTCTTTTTCAACAATATCGGTGCCTGTCCCGATACTTCTGGCAAACAGGGTGGTCTCTTCAAGAATCGGGAGCTTGATCTCTTTATAGTGGTAGCTTTTAAACAGTTTCCGGAGGAGCTGTTCGACAAAATCCCACTTCGGGATTTCGTCCGGAAGAATATCTTTAAACCCTTTAATTGTCTGAATGTTCATTCGCGCCTTCTATGATAAGGGTTTTAAATATATCGTATTTTATAGGTTATTGTAAAATTTATTTTAAACCATTAAAATCAGGGGAATGGAAATTTCAGAAGCCAATCACAAATTAAAACCTTATACCGGAAGGTTGATTACCCTGAAAGATCAAACCTTTACGCTCGAAAGCGTAGAAGAAGACCACCTGGTATTAAGAAACGAAGATCAGATGCATACGTTTATCTGGTATACTTCAATCGAGTCGATTCTCGAAAACTTAGGAGGATACCCCGAAATAGTTCTCTCTCCCCGGCAAACCGGGGATCAGGATTGACTTTTTCCATCAGAAAATGGTAAAAATATAAACCAACCTATAAGCGGGAATAGCTCAGCGGTAGAGCATCGCCTTGCCAAGGCGAAACAAGTGTTTTTCATAAGAGCCTGAATTTAGACCGGTTTTCCGATTTTCTCTTCAATTTCAATACTTTTTGTTTTCCATTCTAGTTCCGTCTCTTTCTTTTAATTCTGTGGATAACTATGTAGTCGGTCATGATTCGGTCATAGTCCTTATCCAGGGCTATCCATTTTTCTGGATTGAACTTTCCAGAAAGAAACCCTAAAGTGTCTCGGTACAATATCTAACCTAACGCAGTTTCTCACAGAGGTAAATTGATCTTCCCAAGGAATGTCTTGAAATTTCTTTGTCATTAAATTATTGTGACTCAAATTATTTAAATTTTCCAAATAATCACAAATTTCGGCTCTGTGATGAGTCTGGATCAATAAAATCCATTTTAAAAAAAAGGAGTATCTTTATGGCAAAAGCAATGACCAAATCAGCCATTATCAATCATCTTGCGGGAAAGCTCGAATTGCCGAAGAAAAAAGTCGGCGAAACGCTGGAAGCCATCACGGAACTGGCGTACAAGGAGGCCAAGAACGCCTTTACGGTT
>JACQBY010000060.1 GCA_016201875.1 Nitrospirota bacterium | reverse complement strand
TGCAAAAGTTAGCGCAAGTAAATTGTCATACCCGCGAAAGCGGGTATCTAGCAAAATCAATGGATTCCCGATAAAATCATTCGGGAATGACGTAACGTGTATTATGGCAATCAAGCACTAGATAAAACCAAGGAGAAAAGATGGCAACCACCGATCCGTTAGTCAAGAAAGTAGAAAGATTGAAGAAAAAACTGACCAAAGTCAAAGCCTCCTTTGCCGGAAAAGCAGAGGAACGGGAGACGGTCCGTTACTGGAGCAAGAAGTTAAAACGGTCCCAGCGGAAAAAGAAAGCGCTCGATTTAAAAGCCCGGCAGATCGAAACTAAAAAGGTAAAAAAGAAAACAGGCGAGGAAGGGAAAGCGGCTCCTAAAACCGGAGGATAGGCGGCCTGATCCACATGGAAATCAACAAATCTTTTAAAATCGGGATTGTCCTGGGGGGCGGCGGAACCCGGGGGTTTGCCCACCTGGGGGTCTTAAAAGTCTTTGAAGAAGAAAATATCCCTGTCGACATTATCTCGGGGACCAGCTTCGGATCTCTTGTCGGAGGCCTTTACGCCATCGAACCCAATGCGGCTCTGATTAAAGATAGAATCATCAAATTTTTAAAAACCCCGCTGTTTAAACATGCCCGGCTCGAATTTTTAAAAGAAAGCTTTACCGAAGTCAAAAATACGACTTTGATCAATCAGATAAAGTCCTATATCAAAAGAGGGATGTTTTATGGCATTTCTTTAAACCGGGGTTATTTTATCAGCGGCGAAGAACTCCAGAAAACGTTAAGCGGATTGATTGCGGACATGAAGATTGAAAATACGCAGATTCCCTTTGTCTGCGTGGCCGCCGATATTCTTTCGGGGGACGAGGTCATTTTATCGAAAGGTCCGATGAGAGAGGCCGTCGCGGCCAGCTGTGCCATTCCGGGTGTTTTCCCCCCTGTTAAAATCGGGAAGATGCAGTTAATTGACGGCGGATGGGTTAACCGTGTGCCGATAGAGCCTGCCTTCAGACACGGAGCCACTTTTACCATTGCGATAGAGGCGTCAAATGATCTTGAACCCTCGGAACTTAAACGGGGGATTGAGATTGTTTTACGGGCGAGCGACATGACCCGGAATGTTTTAAGCGAAATTCAGCTAAGCCATGCAGATGTTGTCATCCGCCCCAATGTCGGGCATATTCATTGGGCCGAGTTTCACCGGGGTCTGGAATGCTACAAGGCGGGAGAAGAGGCGGCGCGGGCGATGGTCGAAAGCATCAAACGGGAGATTCGGAATAAACGGTTAAAGCAATTCTGGCTGGGAAAGCCAAAACAGGCGACCCTTCCGAAAACGGAAAACCTCCCTGATACCCTGTTTACAGAACTCAACGAAAGCCCTTCATGAGGGCGTGGGAGTATCGCGTTGAAGAACTCAGCGCCGTGCAAATAACCAACCAGCTGAATTTCATCGGAAACGACGGGTGGGAGTTAATCCATATCCGGTTTCAAGAAGGAGAGGCGCCTTCTTATCTCTGTTTCTTTAAGCGTCAAAAGGATCAGGGGCTATTTTGAAATGATCTTTTCGAGCCTGTTTTTTGCACTGTCGACCTGATATTTGGCTTTAGGGTCCATTTGCGCAAGATCCGCTTCGGTTTTCAAAATCAACTGGTTCAGCGGTTTCAGCTCTTTTTTCAACTCTCCCTGCGAAAGGCTCTCCGCCTTTTCCAGCTTCACTTTGGCTTCTCTCACTTCATTCACGGCGCTCCCGAAATTTTTTTCTTCCAGGGCAGACGAAGCAAGACCCAGGTGGTCTTTGGAATCATTGAGAGCCATCCAGAGGCGGATTCCCTTCAACGTATGTTCCAGATTAGAGGTTCTGGACGAGAGTTCAGAAGGGATCTCTGAAATTTGTCCGGGTAAAACAAAAGAATGGCGCTCTCCGAAATAATAGCCCGTTGCAAAGGTGATTACCAGAAATAAGAGCCATAAAAAAGTTTTAAACATGACGAAGAACCCTCCTTCTTTTTAAAAGTGTAACCTAAACAGTATTGATTTAAAAGCAAAATGACGTTTAATGCAGGGTCACGTCATTCTGTGAGCAAACTCTCTAAAAAAATGTCAGAGGTTTTACAAAGAATTCAATTCGTCATTCCCGAATGTTTTTATCGGGAATCCAGAATTCAAAAAATCAACATCTTATGGATTCCCGCTTTCGCGGGAATGACGATTTATAGCGGATTTTGACGTGACCGTGACGTTTAATGGACGGTTGTTTGTAACGCTTGCTCAAGAAATTCCAGGAGTCTCTTCCGGTTTTCCTGATGGGGGTATGAGAAAGCGTCGATGTGATGACCTCCGGGAATGATCCAGAGCGTTTTCGGTTTTCTTGCGGTCTTAAAAAGTGTTTCGGAATGATGTTTTGGAATGACTTCGTCGGCGTCTCCATGAACGATCAATAGCGGAACCGGAGAGATTTTTCCGATCATATCGAGCGGAGAGTATTCATTCGAGATTAAAAAAGATAACGGCCATTGAAGAGGCCATGTTAACCAAAGCGAGCCAAGTTTTTCCCTGGCTATAGCGCGATAGCCGGTAAATGAGCTTTCCAGGATGACCGCCACAATCCCATCCTGTTTTTGGGTGGCAACGGTAGAAACCGCCACCGCACCTCCCAGGCTCTGTCCATAAATGATAATAGGATAAGGAATGACATCAGCTCTTTGCCGAATATATTCCAGCGCGGCAATCCCGTCTTCCTGAATCCCCTGCCGGGCGGGGGTCCCTCCTGATTTTCCATATCCCCTGTAATCAAACAGGAAGACGTTATACCCCTCATCCGGAAGCCAGTAGACTGCTCCATAATGATTGCCGATATTTGCTCCGTTTCCATGAAACTGGAGCACTGTTCCTTTAATGTTCCCTCGTCCCGGAATAAACCAGCCGTTTAAAACGGTTCCGTCCAGACTTTTAAAAGAGACATCCTCATAGGTATATTTTAATTTTTCGGGCGTCATAAGAAGATTCGGTGTCGGCTGATAAAAAATACCGTTACAGCCTCCCAGTATGATTGCCAGAAAAATCAGAAAAAGCCGGTTTTTTGAATTTTTCAAAAATAAATATTCCAATTGATTTTGACTTCTGTTTGGTCGTGATTAAACGCTTCATCCCAGAGGAGGGAAAGATTGAGGCTGTTATTCTGGTTTAATTTAAATGTTTGAATGGCAGTCGCTCTGTTTTCCTGAAACACATTCCTGACAGGATAAGCGATTTTTTCGAGAGAGAAGGTCATTTTCCAGGAATCGGCGATCTGTTTAATGACGCCAATCTGAAGACCCCCTCCCAAAGCATATCGGTCTCTGAATTCTTCACTCAAGTTCAAGCTGATCTCCGCCAGTCCATAAACTAATCCGATCTGTCGGTTTTCAAATGCCATGCCGACTCCCGGGTTCAGCCTGTAGACCCTCCGGTCATCTCCGGAAGGGGTCATCTGTTGGGTAAAGCCGGTTTTAATTTTGTATGAAAGAGGCTTGAAAAAACGGTCCCGGGGAGAGAGAGAAACAATATCGATTAGATCGAAACTTTCCAATTTTATTCTGCCGTCGTTATAGGCCCTGACGGTTGTATCGGCAAAAACAATCTGCAATCCTCTCGCGAATCCTTCCTCCGGATCCACCAGGGTGTGATAAGCGGGACGATAGCTGATCTCTTCAAAGAAACTGTTCTTTCTGATTCCTCCCCCCAGGCTTATTCGGCTGGATCGATGGCCTGTTTCTGGAGGCATCGGGACCGGAATCTGATAAGGATCGCTCCCTGAATTCCCCAATTTACTCCGTCCATTCAAAGTCGATAAAAAGAGTTTGAGATAAATATCTTTTTCCATTTGGTGTTTATTGTATTGATACTGAATTTCTTCTACAGCCAGGTCCAGAATTTTCTTCTTTTCGTCATGATCTTTTGCCTGGAGTTGGGACGGATCAAGTTTCTGTTCCACAATTTTTAACGCACTATCTTCACCGGTTTCATTAAGTTGGGAAGCGATATAGCGGATCTTTGTTCCTTTGGCTGGACGAAACTCGGCGTTTTCAACCACCCCTTCCGCTTGAATGGCTCTCAGGGTGTCGGTGGGAATCGTCCAGAACCAGCTCCTGTCGGTTAAGTGAAGAGAGGGCCGGGCCGCCTCAAAAAGATAAAGTAAATTATAGGAGCAATTTTCGTCAAAGAAGTAATAGTAGGAATAGATGTTTTTAAGTTCCCAGAGATGCCAGATCATTTTTTGAAGTTCTGCTTCAGAAAAGTTCAGATGGTATTCCCACATATCTCTCTGTTCGGTATCATTATACATTTTGACGGTGTCATAGTAAGGGAAAATGGAAAAAAATCCTTTGTAATAACCAAAAACTCCTTTAATAGGGTAAAGAATCCCAAAAGAATCCGGGAAAGCCGCGTAGTTTGCCGAAAAGGAGAGGAGTTTACTCTGAGAAGCGTTGTCAATCCGAAGAAGGGTATGTCCGAACATCGAAGCCGGGTTATTCATAAAAAAAGCAGGAAAGACCAGAACTGCCGATTTGGGTTGAAGGGTCAACTCATATTTCCTGAATTCGTCACATGAAATGTTCGAAAAAAGAGACTCCTCCCAATTCAATACTGATTTGAGCCATTCATAACGGGCCGGGAATCTGCATCGAGGATGGTTATCCCCTTTTTCACTTGAATTAAAAAAGGCTTTAAGCGTGGCCGCGAGCTCTCCTTCTGGATTTTTCTTTCCATCTGAAGCGAGGAAAAACTGCGGATCGTCAATGAGACTTTTATGGCCTGTTAGAGTGGACTGGTAATGGAGGAGAATGAGCCAGTAACGGTTTTCCGAAAGTTTGTTTTCTTTAGCTTTTACCAGAAGTTGATCGAGAGATGGGAGTTCATCCCCTCGGACAGGGGAGAGAACAAGGATGAGAAATATGAAAAAAGGGGATATGGATTTTAGAAAAAATCCATATCCCCTGAAAGAACTGGCCATTAAGTATTGACCGGATTAACTGTTGAGAATCTTCATGATCTGATCAATCACTTCGGGAGCTTCAACCTTTTCGGAGGGAAAGATATTTGAGAAGTTGGCCTGTAATTTCTGAAAAATCGCCACTTTCTTGTCGGAGGAAAGTCCGGTCAGTTCGGCGAGGGTATTGAGAGATTCCCCTTCTCCCCTGGCAATATCTTTGGCCAGGGAATCCAGGTTTGCAACGACAAACTGGTTCAATTGCGGATTGGCGACAAACTTGGTGGGAGTTTTCTCGCAATTCAACGTTCCCGATGAAATTCCGAATGTTTGGTTATAAGCTAGACTGTTAAGTGTGAGCACAAGTACCTGAATCATCCCAGGCTCGTTTCCCAGCAACATGGAGCCTAAACCGCATCCGGCTGCCCCGTAGGTTCTCTCGACCGCAAAAGCAGACCTAATACCGATTAAAGAAAAAGATACAAGAATCGCCACAACTAAGAGTTTTTTCATCAAAACCTCCTTAAAATAATTATGAATGATAATTAAAGTATTTTACCTGATTAATTGGCCAAGGTGACTGCAATGATATTATTGATAACGCCCGCAACGACGACATTTTTAGACGGGAAAATAGATTTAAAATTGGCCTGAAGATTTTTATTGAAAGCAGTTTTTTCTTCAACAGGGATTTCCATTAATTCTGCCAGGGTGTCAAGCGATTCTCCCTCTCCCATAGCGATCTCCTTTGCGAGGTTGTCCAGGTTGTTCTGGACAAAGCTGTTTAACCTGTCGTTGGAGGCAAATACCGTATTTTTATTACAATTGGATGTTCCGGAGGTAATTCCAAACATATTGGTATAGGTGCTGTTATTTGTCGTTGCAGCAAAAACCTGAACAAAACCAGGTTGTTTTCCAAATAACAGAGAACCGAGGCCGCAACCTGCGGCGCCATATTCTCCATCGGCGGCAAAACTACTTCCTACAAACAATAAAGAAATGAATGCTACTGTTAGTGCTACGAATTTCTTCATGCCATCCCTCCTGTTAATTTTGATTTATAAGAACTTCATGACTTTAATATTTTCAAGTCGGGCCAAATCATATCTAAACGATATAAAAAAATCAACGGCAAGTTAAAGGGAGGTTATATTTTTATAATAAAAGTTTGATATGGAGTGAAAAAATTAAAAAAAAAGAGAAACAGATTGAACATTTAATCTGTTTCCCTTAGAAAATCAGAACAAATAAAGGGGTCAAATCTTTTGTTGAATATTACTTTTATATAGTTGATCATTAAGGTCTGAATGTCCCGATTGCTTCGCTTAGATTATACTGGTGCTGTCTACCACGTTAAGCGCTATGTAATACAGCACACAAGACAGTTTTGGTGTTGGGAGTTACGGTGTTGGGATGGGTCTGCGATTGGGTATCGGAGAAACTAAAGTTGGATGGTGGATTTCGGAAGCGGGTCGAAGGCATTGAGCATGAAATCGATTACTACCGACAAAAAATATGATGCCTTTTTAATTAAAGGGACCTGTTTATTTCAGAATTCTCAAAGAAACCTGTCGAGGAGAATGTCTTCCAGATTGCGTCTTGAATCAAAAAGAGCCAGGACATACACTGTCTCTCCTGATATTCTGTAGATCATCCGCCACGGGGCAAAGATTAATTCCCTGAAAAGAGTGATCCCATGATCTTTTAGTTCAGGAACAATTCGTCCCCTTTCAGGCAGAGTGTTCAAATGCAAAGCTTTTCTGCGAAGGTTTTCCAAAACCTCCAATGCCCTGTGCGGATTTTCTTCAGCGATATCCTCAATGATATTGTTTAAATCCTCCTCTGCTGTTTCTGTCCATCTGACGAAATATTTATGACTCATACCGATACCCTTACGACTCCTCTCCCCTTGTGGGAGAGGCTGGGAGAGGGGCTTAAATCACCTTTTCACCCTCCCCTACCCCTCCCATCAAGGGAGGGGATACGACGCTTGCCTTGCTCGCTGGGCATCTATTGTTTTCTGCTCTTTATTTTGGTTTTAAGCCGGCTGAATACCTCACCCTGTTCGCGGGTTCTGCCAACCCGGACATCTTCTTCTCCCTGGCCAAGAAGCTTCATCAAACCGATTGCGGATTTCATTCGTTCGTAGGATTCAGGATCTTGCAAAACGGCGCGGGGTTCGCCATTCTGTGTGATGATAACCGGTCTGTGAGTTTCGTTAATCTGATTAAGCATGTCAGCGGTTTTTGATTTTAGATAAGTAATGGGTTTGATATCTTCGGTTATTTTCATCGGTTTTGTCTCCTGTCCGAATAAGGTACCATAAAAAGTCTGATCAGGCAAGGCATTGTCCGGTTTGTCCGGTTTCGGCCGGGAAACTTTTAAATTCTCTTGATTGTTTCTGGATTTGGAGTTATCTTAATGAACAAAATTTCGTCTGGAAGGGATGAACGAAAGGAAATTTATGTTTAGCTTTTTACCGAAAGAAGAAAAGTTTTTCGAGCTGTTTAATGAGTCTGCAAAAAACATTCACCTGGGAGGGATCGCAATAAAAAAAGTGATGGAACCCGGGGCCGATATTGAGAAGAGAGTAAGAGAAGTCAAAGATATAGAACACCAGGGGGATACGATCACCCATGAAATTATTAAGAAACTGAATACGACCTTTATTACCCCGATCGACCGGGAGGATATTTATGACCTTTCCGGAGCGCTTGACGATGTCCTTGACCTGACCGATGCCGCGGCCAATAAGATGGTCATCTTTAAGATTAGAGAAGCGACCCCCGAAGCCAGAAGCCTGGCCGATATTATTTGCCAGTGCACGGCGGAAGTGGTCCGGACCGTTTCCCTTCTGGGAAAGGGACCGATAGACTCCTCCCATTTTATTGAAATTAACCGGCTCGAAAATGAGGCCGACCGGGTACTGAACGAGGCCCTGGCAAGATTGTTTGAAGAAGAAAAAGACCCGATCAAGATCATTAAATGGAAAGAGATTTACGAAAACCTTGAAGAAGCGACCGACCGGTGTGAAGACGTTTCCAATATTCTGGAGACGATTTCGCTGAAAAATACTTGATGGAACCTTTTTACCTTCTTGTCGCCGTTGTGATCCTGGCGCTTATTTTTGATTTTATCAATGGCTTCCATGACTCTTCAAATGCCATTGCCACCGTGATTTCGACGCGGGTCATGACCCCGAAAATGGGGATCGCCATGGCCGCGATGATGAACCTGATCGGCGCATTTTCAGGAACGGCGGTGGCCAAAACCGTCGGGGCCGGATTGGTGGCCGCCCAGGCGGTAACCCAGGCGACCATTATCGCGGCGCTTATTGCCGCCATTATCTGGAATTTAATTACCTGGTATTCCGGGCTCCCTTCGAGTTCGAGCCACGCCCTTTTAGCCGGATTGGTCGGGGCCGGCATCGCGACAGGGGGGTATCAAGTCCTGATCTGGAGCGGATTAAAAAAAATCCTGATCGCCCTTTTTCTCTCTCCTTTGATCGGGTTTCTTTGTGGCTGGCTGGTGATGGCCGCTCTCCTCTGGGTTTTTCATCGGAGCACCCCGTCGAGAGTGACCGGCATTTCCCAGAAACTGCAGATCGTCTCCGCTTCTTACATGGCGTTCAGTCATGGGAGCAACGATTCTCAAAAATCGATGGGGATTATCACCGCGGCCCTGGTCAGTTTCTATTCATTAACCGAGTTTCATGTTCCGGTGTGGGTAATCGTTTCATGCGCATTTGCCATGGCCGCGGGGACGGCGTTTGGCGGGTGGCGGATTATCCGGACCCTCGGCCTTAAAATCACCGCGCTAAAACCGATTCACGGTTTTGCCGCGGAAATTTCGGCCGCGTCGGTGATCGAAGCGGCCTCCCATATCGGGGTGCCGATCAGCACGACCCATACGATCAGCGCCGCTATTATGGGGGTGGGATCGACCCGGAGACTCTCCGCGGTCAAATGGGGAATAGGAATCAACATTGTTTCCGCCTGGATATTAACGCTCCCCGCGTCTGCGCTCATGGCATGGGTCATTTGCATTCTTCTCAAACAGATATTATAATACCGGGAGTTTATTCAATTCTCTGAGAGTCCTGATACCGGACTTTCGACCATTCCTCAGCAGACCTGAGTTTTCCATGAAAGGAAAAATAGATGAAATTTAGACCATTGCATGATTGGGTTTTGATCCAGCAGGAGTCCGCTTCCGAAAAGACCAGAGGCGGAATTTATCTTCCGGAGAGCGCCCGGGAAAAAACAGAGAGAGGCGAAGTCATTTCTGTGGGCGAAGGAAGGCTTGAAGAAGAAGAATATGATAAACGGGGGAAGGCAAAAGAGACCAAAAAAGAAAAGAAGTTCGTTAAAACCGTTTTGAAACCGGGCCAGCGGGTTTTTTTCGAAAAATATGGCTCCACCCAGGTCGAGATTGAAGGAAAAGAATATCTGCTGGTCAGGGAGAGGGATGTTTTGGGCTATACGGAATGAGTCTTCTTCTCAACTCGTTTTTCTTTACCTTTATCCCCCTTTTTGTCGCCATTGATGTTCTGGGGGTTCTGCCTGTCTACTTTACCCTGACAGAAGGCTTTTCAAAAGAGAGCAAAAAAAAGATTATTACCCAATCGGTCATGACCGCGTTTCTGGTCACGGTCATTTTTATGGTGATCGGCCAGGGGGTGTTTAAAGTCCTTGGAATCCGGGTTGAGGATTTTATGATCGCGGGAGGAATACTCCTGTTGATTTTTGCTATTACGGAACTCCTCAGGCAGGGTGAAAAGAAAATTCCGATAGGAGAAAGTGTGGGGATTGTTCCGCTGGGAACCCCCATTATCGCCGGGCCGGCCACCTTAACGACCGCCATGATTTTAGTCGGTTCTTATCCCATCGGTTTAGTCATTTTTTCGATATTTGTGAATCTGGTCATCGCCTGGATTATTTTTTATGAAGCCGGATGGATCATCAAGGTGTTGGGAATTAATGGATCGAGAGCCATTGCCAAAGTCGCAGGGCTCCTTTTAGCCGCCATTGCTGTTAGTATGATGAGAAGGGGCATCATGGGCCTCCTCTCCTAACCGTCGATAAGGGGCCATTTGCTGCGTTGTCACTTCACCCTCGCATCCTCTCGTACTAACGATGTACGCTCCGGGGCGAGGATTCGTTCCGCCTTGCAACTGACCCCTTCTCAACGGTTAGCCTAACGAGTCCGTTTTAACTTTCTTAAAGCTTTTTGAAGGCCTTTCTTGCGGCCTGGATCGTTTTCTCCAGCTCTTTTTCACCATGTTCGGTTGAAAGGAACGCCGTTTCAAACTGGGAAGGGGGGAGATAAACCCCTTCTTTGAGCATCAGGTTGAAAAACTTTCCATATCTCCGCGTGTCGGAGGTTTTTGCCGATGGATAGTCGGTGACGCTGATTGATGTGAAAAAGGGGGTAAAGAGCGAACCGATCTGGTTGATGGAAAGAGGGATATTTTCTTTCTTCCCCGCTTGCCGTATCTCCTCCACAAGAATAGCAGTTTTTTCTTCCAGGTCTTGATAAGGTTTTTTCTTTTTCAGGATTTTTAGAGCGGTGATTCCGGCAGTCATGGCCAGAGGGTTCCCCGATAGCGTCCCGGCCTGATAAACGGGGCCGGAAGGGGAAATCTGCGACATAATTTTTCTTTTTCCGCCATAAGCGCCAACCGGCAATCCCCCCCCGATAATTTTTCCGAGGCAGGTTAAGTCGGGAGCGACGCCGTAATATTGCTGAGCGCCGCCGTAGGAGAGCCTGAACCCGGTAATCACCTCGTCAAAGATCAGGACGATATCGTAAAGATCGCAAATTTCCCTTAATCCCTCCAGAAATCCTCTAAAGGGGGGAACAAGACCCATATTCCCGGCCACCGGCTCTACGATGATTGCCGCGAGCCGGGAGCCGATTGTTTTGGCGGTCCTCCGGACGGCTTCCAGATCGTTGTAGGGAACGGTGAGGGTATGTTTTGCAAAATCTTTTGGAATGCCGGCGCTGTCGGGAATGCCCAAGGTGGCCAGGCCTGAACCGGCTTTTACCAGGAGGCTGTCGGAATGGCCATGATAGCATCCTTCAAATTTTAAAATTTTGTCCCGTCCGGTATATCCCCTGGCCAGGCGGAGGGCGCTCATGGCGGCTTCTGTCCCTGAGCTGACCATTCTGACCATTTCAATCGAGGGAAAGGCTTCGTGCGCCAGTTCAGCCATCTTCACCTCAAGGGGGGTGGAGGCGCCGAAACTGGTCCCGCTCTTCAGGGCGGTTTCTATTTTTTGTGAAATGAGAGGATGGGCATGGCCTAAAATCATCGGTCCCCAGGAGAGGACAAAATCGATATAGGCGTTGTTATCGACATCTGTGATCATCGCCCCTTTTGCTTTTTTGATGAAAAGGGGACTTCCTCCGACCGCTTTAAATGCGCGGACGGGGCTGTTGACGCCCCCCGGGATCAGGGTCTTCGCCCTCTTAAACAAAATTTCCGACTGGCTCATGGGTTTCTCCAAAATTAAGAAAAGCCATTCTACTGACTGTGGGGATTCCAATTCAAGGTAAAAAAGTATTGAAACAAAAAAAACATTCCCTTATAGTAAAAAAATTAAAATGCCGGAACGGATTCCATGCAAGGACAAGAAGAAAATCCCGATGTTCCGAAAGGCTTTTCTTCTTTAATTACCGGAACGGTTATCCCGCTGGTTTTATTTTTGGCTTTTCTCTGGGTTGCCGCAAAGTTCCTGATTCCGACCGTTGATTATAAAGAAACCACAGAAGTCAAGACCGCTCCCCTGGCTTCCTTTCGCGAAGGAGTCAATTCCGATTGGCGTCAAGATCATCATTTTTTTATCGTTAAAGAAGGCCATGTTTTATTTGCGCTCAGCGCAAAAGATAAATATGCCGAAAAGATGATCCATCAGACAGCTCTGATCAACTGGGTCCCCGGACGGAACCAGTTCGTTGAGCCATCATGGGGAAGTTTTTATAACCGGCAGGGAAATCCGGCGGGAGGCTCTGCCACCCTGGCATTAGACCGGCTGGCTCTCCGCCTCAATGAGATGGGAGAGGTGATTGTAGACCCCGGAAATGTCCAGAATATGGATGGCGAAGTCCGGCGCGTAAAGGATCAATACCGGGTGGAAGAAAGCCTCCGCGAAGTGGAGCCATTTTTCCTCAAAACCCCGTGAAGGGATCTAAAAATAAAGACGCAACGGAAGTCCTGTCTACGGGGCAGGGAGACAACCCTCTCTCCGACGGCGCCAAAGTTCACCCTCATCTCTATATTTTTACTTCATGGAGGGGTAAACAAACTTTGCCGAAGTCTCCGTTCGGGCAATCTCCCCGCCCCGCAGACCAGTAGAATAGTAGAATGACAACGGGAAAGGAAAATTTGGAAGAATTTGATTTATTGATTTTTGATCTCGATGGCACGCTTCTCGATACTAAAGGGGACCTGGCGATATCGGTTAATTTATGCCTGAAAGAGCTCGGTTTTCCGTTAAGAGACCCGGAGACCATTTATACCTATATCGGAGACGGGGTCCGCAAACTCCTCGGAAAAGCAATTGGGATGGATTCGGGGCCCGATTTTGAAAATGCCATTTCTATTTTCCGGAAATATTATATGGAACACCTTCTCGATTCTACCCGGTTTTACTCCGGGGTCGAGGAGGTCTTGAAACATTTCAATCAGAAACTCCGGGCTGTGGCCACCAATAAACCGGCCGATTACACTTCGAAGATCATGACCGGACTGAACATCAGGGATTATTTTTCTCTGATCGTGGGGAGCGTCCCCGGAATGAAACTCAAACCGGACCCTCAAATGCTTCTCGAGGTTATCGAAGAGCTTGACGTCCTTCCCCATAGAACGCTGATGATCGGAGACGGGGTGAATGATATTCTGGCGGCAAGGAGCGCCGGAGCGAAATCGTGCGCCGTGGGGTATGGATTGACGGGTCCTGACCGTTTAAAGGAAGCCTCTCCCGATTACTTCTGCGACGACATTTTAAGTTTAATTCAAATGATTAAATAAGGGGATTATGGCCATTAGACGATTTATTTTTTTATCGGTATTTCTGGTTTTTTTAACAGCCGGCGCGGAGAGCCGGGGAGAGGATCTCCAAAGCCGCGTCATCAGACATCAGTTTAAAAACGGGTTAACCCTCCTGATGGTTGAAAGGCATACCTCCCCGACGATTTCCTTCAATATTACGTATAAAGCCGGGTCGGTCAACGAGCAGACCGGCATAACGGGAATCGCTCATCTTTATGAACATATGGCCTTTAAGGGCACCCAGACGATCGGCACCAAAAACTATAAACTCGAAAAACCCCTGTTGGATGAAATGGAGAAGGTCTTCATAAAGATAAAAGCGGAGCGGGCGCTGGGGGATAAAGGAGAACCGGCGAAAATTAAAAAGCTTGAAGAGGCGCTGGGAACGCTCGAACAAAAAGAAGAAGCTTTTGTCGTTCCGAATGAAATCGGAGAAATCTATCAACGAAACGGCGCGGCGGGATTTAACGCGTCGACCGGCAAAGACCTCACCCAGTATGTGGTGAGCCTCCCTTCGAACCGGCTTCCCCTCTGGATCGCTCTCGAAAGCGACCGGATGACCCGTCCCGTGCTGAGAGAATTTTATAAGGAAAAGCAGGTGGTTCTTGAAGAGAGGCGCCTCCGTTATGAAAACTTGCCGTCGGGAAAGCTTTACGAGGCCCTTCTTCGGACCGCTTTCTGGGTCCATCCTTATGGATTGCCCGGAATCGGGTGGACTCAGGATGTTCAGTCCCTGACCCGGACTCAAACCGAGGTATTTTTTAAAACCTATTACGGGATCAACAATATCGTCATTGTGATCGTCGGCGATATCCATCCCGATCAGGTGATCCGGGAGATGGAAAAGAGTTTTGGAAAGATCCCCTCCACGCCTCTTCCTCCGCCGGTTTCTTTCGTTGAACCTCCCCAGGATGGAGAGCGGAGGGTCCATATCGATTTTGATGCCAACCCGATGGTCTATATTGCTTATCATCGCCCGGCAATCGATCACCCCGACAGTCTGATCTTTGACATGATTGACTCGCTTCTTTCGGACGGAAGAACTTCCCGGCTATACAAACACCTGGTGACGGAGAAACAGATTGCCCAGACGGTTTCAACCGATCCGGATACTCCGGGTTCCCGGTACCCGAATCTTTTCCTGATTTCCGGCGCTCCCCGGGCGCCTCATACGCTGGCCGAACTGGAAAAGGGAATTGATGAAGAGATCAACCGGTTAAAAAAAGAGCCTGTGCCGCCCCATGAATTTCAAAAATTGCTGAATCAGTTTGACGGGTCGCTGATCCGTTCGCTTCAATCGAACAGCGGTCTGGCAGGGCAGCTCGCTTATTACGAAGCGATTACGGGCGATTGGAAATACCTGCTGGAATTCCGCGGAAAAATGGAAAAAATAAAACCTGAAGATGTGATGCGGGTGGCGGAAAAGTATTTTAACGACAAGAACAAAATTGTGGCCGATTTAAGCAGGCCCGAGCCGTCTGGAAAGGGAGCAAAGTCAAATGAAACCCCTTAATGTTTTCAGTAAAGTCATTGTTCCGGCATTGGTTTTTTTACTCCTCTGGCCGTTTTCATTTAACGCTCATGCGGTTGCCCCCTCTTTAAAGTTTGCGCCGCTCGATTTTCATCCTCCCAAAGGGAAAAGGTCGGTCCTCCCGAACGGGATGATCCTTTATCTCCTTGAGGACCATGAACTTCCCATTGTTAATATATCCGCGATGGTTCAGACCGGGAGTCTCTATGAGCCGGAGGATAAGATCGGACTGGCGAGCCTGACCGGGACCCTGATGAGAACCGGCGGGGCGGGGAACCGGACGGGGGATGAAGTGGATGAACTTCTCGAATATCTTTCGGCAAGCCTGTCGGCAGGGATAGGGGGAGATTCCGGGTACGCTGGGCTGAATGTATTGACCAAAGATCTTGATCAGGGGTTTGACCTCTTTGCCGATGTTCTGATGAGGCCCCGGTTCTCGGAGGATAAGCTCGAACAGTTGAGAAATCAGGCGATTGAAGGTATCCGGAGAAGAAATGATAATCCCTCTTCCATTGCGGGGAAGGAATTTTCAAAACTGCTGTATGGGGCCGATACTCCCTTTGGCCGCGAAGAGACACTGAAGACCCTTTCAAAAATCACGCGGCAGGATTGCGTCGAATTTTATTCCCGCTACTTTCATCCCGATTCGATGATTCTGGGGGTTACAGGCGATTTTAAATCAGAAGAGATGATTCAGAAAATAATCGACAAATTCAACGGATGGGAAAAACGTAAAGAGGGGGTCCCCCCCCTCAAGCCGATTCCTGCGGCCTTTAATCCTTCTGTCCATCTGATTGAAAAAGAGGTGACGCAATCTTATATCCGTATGGGCCATCTCGGCATTAAACAGAATAACCCCGATTATTTTGCTTTATCGGTGATGAACGATATCCTGGGAGGACAGACGTTTTCAAGCCGGTTATTTCAGGAGGTGAGGACTCACAAAGGGCTCGCCTATTCCGTGGGTTCGGTCTTCTCCCCCGGAAATCTCGAGGTGGGATCGTTTTTTGCCTATGGCCAGACGACATCGAAAAATACGGCAAAGGCCATTACTGAAATGATGGAGAACATCAAAAAGATTCAGGAGGAGCCGGTCAGGGAAGAAGAACTGCAAACGGCCAAAGACGCTTTTTTAAATTCGTTCATCTTTTCATTTGCCACGCCGGCACAGATTGTCTCCAGGCAGATTTCTCTGGAGTATTACCATCTGCCCGAAGATTTCATGGAGCAATTCAGGGATCAGGTCGCCCGGGTCACCAGACAAGATATTTTAAGTGTGGCAAAAAAATACCTTCACCCCGGAGGGATGACCCTGCTGGTCGTCGGGAAGGCTTCCGCTTTTGACCAGCCGCTCTCGGTTTTCGGTCCGGTCCATTCGATCACCCTTTCCAACGATTCCCCATAAGCGCTACGGGGAAGGGCTGTGGACCGGTATGCTCCGGGGCAGGGGGATTGCCCGAATGTAGACTTCGGCGAAGTTTGCCACCCCACCAAAATATAAAAATATAGAGATTGAGGGTAAACTTTGGCGGCGTCGGAAAGAGGGTTGTCCCCCTGCCCCGAAGTAAGGCCTTTTTTAGCCCTTCAACGGTTGGATCTGTCTGTTTCTGCGGCTTTGATAAAGGCGCGAATGATTTTCTTCGCGTGGAGGTTGTTTTGATAGAGGGATTCAGGATGCCATTGAACGCCGATGGCAAAGGGGTGGTCCGGAAGCTCAATCCCTTCAATGACCCCATCGGGAGAAACCGCGCTGATTTTTAACGGTTTGCCCGGTTTTTTGACCGCCTGATGATGAGAAGAATTTACCCGGATCTTTGTTTTTCCCAAAATGCGATAAAGGTGAGAGTCTTCCATGATATTGACCCAATGGGAGGGCTGAGAGGCCTTTTCTTTTTGCCTGTGACGCGTTCCTGTATGAATCTGCGAGGGAATATCCTGATAAAGCGAGCCCTTCAACACCACATTGAGCACCTGGGTCCCCCCGCAGATCCCCAGCAGAGGTTTCTGGCGCTTGATGGCCAGACGGCATAAAGCGGTTTCAAAATGGATCCTGAGAGGGTCCATGAGAGAAAACCTGTATTTCTGTTTTTCATGGTAAAGCGAGGGGGGGATATCGGGTCCGCTTCCGGTGAGAAGGAGCCCATCAATCCTGTCGAGAAGGAGATCCGCGGCTTTTTTCATATCGGTTGCCGGGAGAACAAGGGGGATCCCTCCCATCGCCCAGATGGCGTTCAGATAGCGGCTTCTCACGAAACAGGTCGGCTCTTTTCCTCCAAATTCCGACGGCTTGCCATTGAAATCGGGAGTGACGCCGATGATCGGTTGATAAGGGCTCTTTTTCTTCATTTAAACGAAAAATCTACTCCGGTTAAAAACGCATTCTCGGTAAAATTGGCATAAGAGCGATTAGAATCTCTTTTATATAGCGCGTAACTCAGTTTCCATGTCCATTGTGCCGTGATTTTATAAGCGTTGGCAATCAGAAAATCATTGATCTGGTCATTCCGGCCTCCATGAAGCGGTTCCGATGAGTCAACGGTAAAACTCCTGCTCTTATGGGTGACTTTAAAACGGAGCGTGTCCTGGGCCGAGAGATGTTCAATGAGGAGGAGGGTGATCGCGGGGGCCGTGTAGCTGAAATCATCGTTAAAAGTTACAGAGCCGGTGGGGAGAGGATAGATGAGTGTCCTCATTCCCTTTTCAGCTTCATTGGTTTCGTACGAGAGGCCGGCCATCGCTGTGGTTGCCCGGTTCCATTTAATCGTTAAATCTCCTCCGAATGTCCGGACGATCGCACTCCGGTAGACTATCGGAGTATTATAATCTTTATTGGCATATTTTGCGTAAAGATAAATGTTCTTGTTTTCAGCGAAATCTCTATCAAAAATCGCTGTTAAAATATTTAACCGTAAAGAGAGGCTGGTATCTATTCCACTTTGTCCGCTTTGTAAAATATCCTCTTCACCCGCAAATAAATAAGGAATGAGGGTGTATTTCAATCCGAAAAATGTCTTTGGGTCCATTTTCTGTTCCAGAAGAAGAGACCAGGTTTGATAATTGATGGGAGAATATTTTGAATAAATATTATCTGAAAGGGAGAGAACGATTCTTGCCGGGTAGGAGGTTAACCCGGGGGTTCTAAATTTTACGGTAAAGTACGGCTCGTAGATAAAATCGCCGCTCGTGGTGATGACCTGGGTAGAGATGTTGTAGGTGTAGATGACATTGTCGCTATATCTCAAATCGAGTCCTGCCTGGTATTCAATTTGCCGGGGGGGATCTGCCGCGGAAGTCCCCGCAAATAAAACAGTTTGAATCCATAACATCACAAAAATAAAAAAGATTCTTTTCATTTGAGTTTCCTTTTTAAAATAATCTGGTTTAAATTATTGGTCGCCGGGCGGAGCCTTTTTCTTGCTCAGTTCTTCAAGGCGGGAGCGGGCTTCTTTTGAGAATTTTCCTTCAGGATCAACCTCCAGATACCTCTTTAACATCGAAATGCCTTTTTCTTTCTGATTAAGTTCCAGGTATAAGACCCCCAGGTTATAGAGGACTTTCTCGTTTTTAGGATCTTTTTCAAGAACCCATTGATACTGTTCGAGGGCCTCTATTTTTTGTCCCTTTGCCAGGAGGGCGTTGCCCAGATTGAGATGGGCGCCGTAATGGGTGGGGGAGAGGGCAAGGGTCTTTTTATATTCCTCAATTTCTTCATTAAAAAGTTTCTTGTAATAATAAACAAGGGCAAGGTTATAGTGGGCTTTCGGATCGTCCGGATTCTGGGCGATAACTTTCTGCAATTCTTGAAAAGCCTCATCATAATTTTTCCGCCTCAGGTAGGCAACCGCCAGATTATTCCTGGTCTTTGTATCCTGGGGGTTTTTCTGGAGATGTTCCTTGAAGTAAAGAACCGCGTTCTGCGTATCCCCCTGCTCCAGAGCATCATGTCCTTTTTCCGAAAACGAGGCGGTTGAACAGCCATCCGCCATCGTTAAAAGCGCCAGAAAACCAAACAAACTGAACAGCCGGTTGAAAGTTTTCATCGTTACCCCATTATTTTTCTTTTTGTTTAATTTGAAATTCTATCTTTTTAATTTGCCGTTCCAGAGTATGAAGGGCCCCTTTATATTGAACGATTTGATTGTCGATGATTTTACCGGTTTTTTCCAGCTTTAAGAGTTCCTGTTCCAAGGTTCCCTTTTGGAGGGGAGCGCTGTTTTCCCCCCTTTCGAGGAGACCCGGATACTTGATCAGGTTTTTACGGATATTGATCTCTTCCTGGGTCCGATTTTTGTTTTCCTGAAGCGATTTGATCTCTCTGGTAAAAGTTTCAACATCGTTTCTCGCAAAATCGGCCAATTCTCTGAGTTGATCCGGCGTCTCTTTCTCCGCCAGCAGGGCGTTTACGTTTAAAGGAGGGGATATTATTTTAGGATGAGCCGGGGGTTCCGTTTGATATTGTTTTTGTTCTTCCATCAATTGAAGCGCTTCTTTATAATGGCCGTCGGCCTCTGCTTCATCTCCCCTGGTAAAAGCCTCCTGTGCCAGCGCGATTTCCCGCCTGATTTCATTTTCCACCTGAGTTTCTAATTTTCTTTTTGTTTCAAGCAGTTCGTCGTGGATCAGGGTTTCTCTTTTATTGGTTTGCTGTCTTGCCTCAAGGACCGACCGCAAGACTTTAAGGCCGTTTTCGATTCTCAGGTTGAGTAAAAGGTTCGGTTTTGATTGAGCTTTCACTTTAAGACCCCGGATGTTTTCCGTAAGACGGTTTTCTTCACGTTCAAGGGCTTCCCGCTCTTTTTCTTCAACGCCGAGTTGATGATTTAATTCCGCAAGTTTATTTTTGAGGCCCCGGATATCTTCAGATAAAGGATACGCTGCCGACTCCATGAACAGAAACATAAAACAGAAGAAGAGGGTTCTGTAAACTCCCGTCAGGAAAACTCGGGTGTGAATACTGGAAAGGGAGCGGCTAGGAGAGGAGTCCATATTTTCTCATTTTGTATTGCAGAGAGCTTCGTTTAAGTCCGAGCGCTTTGGCTGTTTTGGTCTGGTTCCAATGGTTTTCTTCAAGGGTTTTCTTTAAAATGTCGAGTTCCATGTGATCGATCTGCTCAGGAAGATTGACCGTGGAATCGGGCCGGCGGAGGTCTCTAACGACAGGCCCTTCCTGGATCATTTCAGACGGAATGTCGGATAACTGAATAAGTTCCCCTTCAGATAATACAACCGCCCTTTCGATCACATTTTCAAGCTCCCGGATATTCCCCGGCCAGCGGTATTTTTTGAAAACCGCCAGGACCTCGGGAGCCAGACGGTTATTTTTATGAAGTTCCTTATTATATCTTTGCAGAAAATGTCCGGCGAGGCTGTCGATATCTCCCTGGCGCTCCCGGAGCGGAGGCAGGGTGACGGTGACCACGTTTAAACGGTAGTAAAGGTCATCCCTGAACCGTTTTTCCGCAACCTCTTTTTTGATGTCCCGGTTTGTGGCCGCGATGATCCGGACATCGACCTTAAACGTTTTGGTTCCGCCGACCCGCTCAAATTCTTTTTCCTGCAGGAATCTCAGAAGCTTGACCTGAATCGCCTGGCTGATTTCGCCGATTTCATCGAGAAAAAGAGTTCCCCCGTCGGCCAGTTCAAACCGTCCTCTCTTTTGAAAAGCCGCGCCGGTAAAGGCCCCTTTTTCGTGGCCGAACAATTCGCTTTCCAGGAGCGTTTCCGCCAGAGCCGCGCAGTTTACCGCAATAAACGGCTGGGAGACCCTTAAGCTTCTTTTATGAATTTCTCTGGCCACAACCTCTTTTCCGGTTCCGCTCTCTCCCAGAATCAGAACCGAAGTGGTTTGAGGGGCGACTTTCTCAATGATCCTGAAAACTTTCTGAATGCTCTCCTCTGTCCCGAGAATATTCCCGAAATTACCCAGGGATTCTTTGAGATACATGTTTTCGTTGACGAGATTTTTCTGTTGAAGCGCTTTTTCCACTTTAATTTCAATCTCGTTGAGGGAAAAAGGTTTGAGCACATAATCAAATGCCCCCAGCCGCATGGCTTCAACGGCGGTTTCCACGGTGCCAAAAGCGCTCATGACGATGACCGCCGTGTCGGGAGATTTTTCTTTTGAAGCTTTTAATACGTCAAGACCGTCTTTTTTCGGCATTTTCAGGTCTGTCAGCACAACGTCAAAAAATTCTTCCTCGATTTTTTTCAGCGCTTCCTCTCCGTCCTGACATTCGGTGACGGCATAACGCTTTTCTAAAAAAACATCTATCAGCATTTTTCTCATCGATTCTTTATCTTCAACAATCAATATTTTTTTCACGTTTTTTCTCCGCTGCTAAAAGGGATCGTGATCAAAAAAGTCGTTCCTTTGTCAGCCTGGCTGGTAAAAGAGAGCGTTCCGTAATGGCCCGCGATGATTTTATGGGCAATGGCCAGTCCGAGGCCTGTTCCTGTTTCTTTGGTCGTAAAAAAGGGATTAAATATCCTGGTTTTGACAGCATCCGGGATTCCCGACCCCGTATCGGATATCAAAATAGCGCAGGCGCCGTCCCTGGATTCAACGGTCAGGGCGAGGTCCCCTCCCCTCGGCATGGCTTCAATGGCATTGAGAAGGAAATTCAGCAGGGCTTTTTTAAACTCATTCTCGTCCAGTTCAATCAATGGAAAATCGGGGGGGATGGAAATTTTGGTGTGGACCGGGATTTTTTGATACGCCGCGCAGGCCATATCCGCTGTTTTCTGAAGAAGAGGCCCGAGCGAGATTTTCTTTTTGTTCAACCTGGGCTCTCTGGCAAAGGCAAGAAAATCGGTTACGATCCTGTTCAGGATTTTAACTTCTTCGATGATATTCCGCGTTAAAACCTTTGACTTTTCATCCTCCGTTTTTCGCTCAAGAAATTCGGCATTTAACTCGATGGCGCCAAGGGGATTCCGTATTTCATGGGCCACCTGGGCGGACATTTCTCCCAATGCCGCCAATCTTTCCTTGATTTTGATCTCTTCCTGCAGTTTTTTAACATGGGTCAGATCGATAAAAATAACCGATCCCCCCACAAATTCATTCTCCTTCTCATAAAGAGGCGCCGAACTGACTTGAAGCCATTTGTGGGTCCCTTTCGGCGTGACAAAGGGGATTTCGATCCCTCCGCTTTCTTTTTGGCCGGTGACGGTTTCCATAAGAATCTGGCTCAGCCTGTTTTCATCCCCGCCGAGAACGGAAAAGCAGGGTTTCCCCCTGCTCTCCAGGGAAGGGATTTCCAAAATCCGCCCGGCTGCGGAATTAAAAGTGGTTATGATAAGGCTCCGGTCGACTCCGATAACCCCTGTTGAAATACTTTCCAGAATATATTTATTATAATTTTCAAAGGTATTCGCCCTGACCTGTTCTTTGTGATAAAGCTCTTTGAGCAGAGCGTCTTTTTCGCTGATGTTGTCAATCATTTGGTTGAAACAGTTGCTCAGGAAGCCTATTTCATCGCGGGTGGTCACGGGGACTTTTGAATAAGACTGGTCCTGTCCCAGCCGGTCCATCGCCGATACCAGCTGTTTGATCGGATTGATGATCGATCTGGAGATCAGCCAGCTGACGAATATAATGAAGAAGAAAATGAGGAGGGCGGGCAAAAAAATGTTTTTTTTGAATGTCGTTACGATTTCCAAAAAGTCGGCTCCTGCCTCCACTCCGACGGCTGCGACAAGATGTCCCTCTTCATCGTAAATCGGAGCATACCCCGATTTATAAAATTTCCCGTCATCCCCTTTATAAAGGATGGACGAGGCTGTTTTTCCTTTCCAAACCTCATCGAGTTCGGTCAGGTCGAGTTTCAAAAAAAGATAAATCTGTCCGATCTGGACCTCTTCGTCGGCATCAATAATAATCCGGTTTTCACGGTCGAAAATAAAAATGTCTTTGACATGCGATTTCGCCTGGATTTTCTTTAATAATTCCAGAAGATGGTTGAAAAGGTAAGAATGCTCATCCCCGGGATGAATTTTATTGAGGTAGGAGGGGGGGACTGTTGCCGCGACGATTTCCGAGATCCCCAGCAGCCTCCTGGAGAGTTCTTCATCCAGAACTCTTTGGATATGATAAAAGAGGATCCCTCCTCCAATAAAAAAAACCGCTCCGATCATCACCGAGTAAGAAATGATGAATTTGACAAGGAGGCTTCTTTTGGGCGCGGGAAGGACTTTTGGCAAATTTGGTTTTTTCCCCATAGGTCGTTTTATCTTAAAAGAGCGTTCTGAAAATTCCTCACTTATGGAATACTTACGCAATAAACGTACCTGCCTATATAATATCATAAGTGGTTAATATTATTTATAAAAATAATGTTTTTGATGAAAGCCATAGGATAATCCGCATGAACTGCCAGAAAATTGGCGCTCCAAAGACCGGAAGGACTGGATTCCCGCTTTCGCGGGAATGACGGTTCTATGCAAGTCTTGAGAGCTCTTTTTCGTCATTCCCGGCCCTCGAAGCTTGTCCCCGCATGCTTAAAGCGGGGAGCGGGAATCCAAGAGATGCTGTTCTCGGGTTCCCCGTCCAGTTTGACTTTGAGTTCGAGATTGGTCTAAACTAAAACCATGATTTTAAGTGAAGAAAGAGTCTCCTCTTTAACCCATCAAATTCTGGAAAGTTTAATCGAAAAAAAGTGGGCGACCCTTCTCGAAGAAGAGCCGAGAGTCCTCAGAGAGATTAAAAAGATTATTTTCGCTGAATTGAAACTTGGCGAAGAAATTGACCAGATGATCCGCCAAAAAATCTTTTCTTACAGCCGCCGTCCTGTTGAAGGAAGCTCCGAATGGGAGATCCTCTACAAGAAGTTTTTTATCGAGGAACTGGCAAAACGGCAGAGATGATCCTGGAATACCGGCTCCACCATATTGCCATTCAAACCCGGGACATGGAAAAATCCCTCTATTTCTACGGGGTTGTTTTAGGTTTAAAAGTCATCAAAAAAGAGGTTAGTCCGAAAGGAAGAGCCATTGTCTGGTTCATGGCCGGAGAAGGGCGGATTGAACTTTATGGAGGAAAACCCTCGCAACCGTTAAATCGGGGTTGGAACGAAAATAGCGTGGGGCCTGTTTCCCTCGGTTTTCTTGTGGCCAGTATTGATCGGACCGTTCAGGCGTTAAGGGACCAGGGAGTCCCTGTGCTCAAAGAGCCCTATGAGCCTGTGCCGGGGGAACGGGCGGCCATGATTTCCGGGCCCGACGGAGAAGAGATTGTTTTATTGGAAAAGCCGGTTGGGAATGAAGCTTGCCCGGAGGAGGTCCGGGGATTGGGGTCAATGAGAGCGGGGCGGACGGGTCCCCGGACAGACTCGCATGATTAAAAAGCCTCGTATTGGCATCGCCTTAAGCGGCGGAGCCGCCCGGTGCATTGCCCATATCGGCGTATTGGAAGTTCTGGAATCAGAAGGGATCGGCATCGATCTGATTGCGGGGACCAGCGGCGGAGCGGTCGTGGGGGCTCTTTATGCCGCGGGAATAAGCATCCATAAAATGAGTGAAATGGCGCTTCATCTTTCCTGGAGAGAAGTGGTGAAGCCTGTTTTTTCCAGGGGGGGACTGATCTCCAGCAAGAATCTTCTCCGGTATCTTTCAAAGCATCTGGGAGCCATCCAGTTCAAAGATCTCAAAATCCCTTTAGCCGTTGTGGCGTCCGACTTAAAAACAGGAGATAAAGTTGTGATGACCGAGGGGCCTGTTCCCGAAGCCGTCATGGCAAGCTGTTCTCTCCCGGTGATCTTTTCTCCCGTTCATCAACATGGAAAAATCCTGGTTGACGGCGGAATCGCCAGCAATCTTCCAGTTTTAACGCTGATCGAAAATATGGGGGCCACCCTGACGTTAGCCGTGGATGTCAACGACCGGGCAAGGGACTTGTCCAAGCTGAACAACCTGATCCAGATCGGGATCCATACCGTTACCCTCTTTGCCAAAAAAAACGCCGCGGTGGAAAAAAGATTTGCCGATATCGTCATGAATGTGGATGCCTCCGGAATTTCTCTCATCGATCTTAAAAAAGGGGCTCTCATGATCAAGCGGGGGAGGACCGCCGCCGAGAAGCAGATCCCTTATATCAAGAAAGCACTGAAAGAATTCTCTTATTTCTAACCGGAGCGGAGGCCGTTGAGTAAAACGAAGACCACTTTTTATTGCCAGCAGTGCGGCTACCAGTCGTTTAAATGGCTGGGGCGGTGTCCGGAATGCAGCGTATGGAACAGCCTGGTAGAAGAGATCGAGAAAGCAAACCGGGGGAGAAGCCCCGAAGGGGGAATCGAAAACGAGCCGAGGCGATATCTCGAAATCGAGCAATCCGAAGAAGACCGCCAGCGGGTCGGGATCGAAGAGTTTGACCGGGTTTTAGGCGGAGGACTGGTGAAAGGGTCCGTGACGCTGATCGGAGGAGACCCCGGAATCGGAAAATCGACGCTCCTTCTCTCGATTTCAAATAAAATTGCCGCTGTTGGAAAAGTTTTATATGTTTCGGGCGAGGAATCGCTGACCCAGATTAAAATGAGGGGAAGCCGGCTTGGCATTCACTCTGAAAATCTCTACCTCCTTTCCGAGACTTCCCTTGAAGAAGTTTTCCGCGCGATAAAAAAAATCAATCCCGTCACGATCATTCTCGATTCCGTTCAAACCCTTTTTTCTTCGGAATTGCAATCTCCGCCGGGGAGCGTCAGCCAGATCAAGGAGGTCGCTTCCCAGATGATGGTCTGTTCAAAAACAACGGGAGTTTCTTCTTTTTTGGTCGGCCACGTCACCAAAGAGGGGGTGATTGCGGGACCCCGCGTCCTGGAGCATATCGTGGACACCGTTCTCTATTTCGAAGGGGATAAGGGGCATCCCTACCGTATTCTAAGAAGCGTCAAAAACAGGTTCGGATCCACCCATGAAATCGGGGTTTTTGAGATGGTGGAAGCAGGGTTGAACGAAGTTCAAAACCCTTCGGAGATTTTTCTCTCGGGGAGGCCCGGGTCGGCGGCGGGCTCGGTTGTGGTCTCCAGCGTCGAGGGGACCCGGCCTATTCTGGTGGAACTGCAGGCGCTGGTCACTCCGGGATATCTCGGAATTCCCCGCCGGGTGGCCAACGGCGTCGATCCCGGCAGGGTGGCCCTCCTCCTGGCCATCATGGAAAAAAGAGGGGGTTTCCATTTTCAGGGGCAGGACATTTTTATCAATGTGGTCGGAGGAATGTATCTGCAGGAACCGGCAATCGATCTTGGAATCGTTGCCGCCGTCGCATCAAGCTTTAAAGAGCGTGTGGTCGATTCCCATACCCTTATCCTGGGGGAAGTGGGGCTTGCGGGGGAGATCCGGGGCGTGGCGGACATTCAGACGAGATTAAAAGAAGCGGCCAAACTGGGCTTTAAACGGGTACTTATTCCGGCCCACAACTTGGAGCATCTCTACCCGTCCCTTCCTGTTGAAATCATTCCGGTAAGGAACATCGAAGAAGTCATGAGCGTTCTTTTTACATGAAACAAAAACCCCTTTTTTTTTTCGCGTTCTGGTTCCTCCTTCTTTTAGAGGCCTGTGCGCCGTCCATGCAGGCCCTGATTCCGGTTCAGGAGAAGACGTCAAGGGAATTACTTGACCTTTTTTCCCGGAGAGAAAAAGAGCTTCAGGCGGCGAAAGGAATGGTCTCTCTTTCTATCAGGCCTTCTCACGCGGCCAGCCATGCTTTAAGCGGAGTCCTGGCATTTGAAAAGGAGGATCATTTCCGTTTCCAGGGGTTTGACCCGTTTGGACGGTCGATCGTTGACCTGACTCTTTCCGGGGATTTTTTAAAAATCAGTACGGGAGGAGGCCCTCCAGGGATCATGAAGCTGGAAGACCCCTCCGGAGTGATGATGCCGGAGGAGATCGGATGGAACCCCTCTCCCTGGGGGAAAGACCTCTTCAGGCTAATGAGCGAACTCCGGTATGGAGGAAACCCCGTCACCCAAAAAGATGAGGTGATTATTTTTGAAAAAAGCGAGGCGGAGATCCTCTGCCTGGTGATTAAAATCAGAGGGAAAGAAGGGATCATCAGAAAGAAAATCTGGCTGGATGGGGTATCGTTTTATCCGGTCCGGGAGGAGCTCTATGAGGATGCTTCCGGAGAGGCCAGACAGATCGGGACCTTGTATTTCGACGGGTTGTCCAAAAAAAATAACCCTTCATGGCCGGATCGAATTAGGGTAAAATCAGAAAAAGGGGAGTTTGAGGCCGATTTTTTAGAAATGAATTTTTCGCCTCTTTTTCCCGCCGATTATTTTAAGCTGGAGTAGCGCGCGCGAGGAGTGCCTGATTGTTAATTCTGTCTGTTGAAACCTCAACCTGGACAGGGAGCGTTGCGCTTCTGAAAAACCGCGTCCTTTTAGGCGAAATGGCCGTTTCGAACAAAACCTATCATTCGCAAAGGATCCTGAAGATGATCGATCTTTTGCTGAAAGAATGCCAGGTGGCTCTTCCTGAGGTTGACCTGTTTGCGGTTTCCGTCGGGCCGGGCTCCTTTACGGGACTTCGCGTCGGCATTGCAACCGTCAAGGGTCTTGCGACGGGCCTGAACAAGCCGGTTAAAGGAGTTCCTGCGCTGGAGGTTTTTGCGAGACAGATTCCGTTTACCCCCTGGCTGATCTGTCCCCTGATCCCGGCAAGGAAGAACGAGGTCTATACGGCCCTTTATCAATATCAGGACCCCTTCACGCTGGTCTCTCTGAAGCCGGCCAGGCAGATTCCCCTGGCGAACCTTCTGAAAGAGCTGGAAGAGGGGGGAACCCCCGTTCATCTTCTGGGAGACCTGCCGGAAGGGGCGATTGCAAAAGGCTCCGAAACAAGAATTTATCATTCTCCGCTGGACAGAGCCCCGAGAGCGTCGGCCCTTGCCCTGGCAGCCTTTCAAAAGGGAGAGGAGAACTTCAGCGAAGAAACGGAGTTGATCATGCCGGAATATCCGTCTCTAAAAGTTCAGGCCGATGGATTGTACCTTTGAAAAAATGAAGATCGGAGATCTGGAGGAAGTGGTCAAAATTGCCGGGGTATCCTTCAGCCAGCCCTGGACCCGCGGGATGTTTGAAAGCGAACTCCTGAAAAATCCATTTTCGGAGCAGATCGTATTTAAAGCGGGAGAGAGGATTGCCGGGTATCTTTGTTTCTGGGCGCTTTTTGACGAAGCCCATATCCTTGATTTCGCCGTCCACCCGGATTTCCGGCGGATGGGCCTGGGAGAAAGAGCCCTTTTGCAGGTGATGGACCAGATGAGGCAGAAAAATATCAAAAAGATCTTTTTAGAAGTCAGGGAATCGAATCAGGCGGCAATCGCCCTTTATGAAAAATCAGGGTTTTTAAAAATCGGCGCGAGGAAGGGATATTATTCCAATCCGAAAGAAAATGCGGCTATTTTCCAATGGACTGCTCCAGAAAATTAACAGGCGAACCTAAATAATGAATAAGGAGACCCGCTATGGCAAACTTGCTGAATAATGATGAAGAGGTGATTAAAACGCTCCGGCAGGAGAATGAAAAGTTCCGTGATGATGAAAAGGACCACGAAGATCTCGCCAAACAATTAGCAAAGCTGAATAAGCGGAAAAACCTCCTTCCCGAAGAGGCGCTGGCTGTAAAAAAACTGCACAAAGAAAAGTTGATCCTTAAAGACAGCCTGGCCAGGATGATCCGGCAATTTAAAACAAAAAAAGGATAATCGCTCCGCGATGTTTGGAATAGGTTTTCCCGAACTCATGGTGATTCTATTGATCGGGTTCCTGGTGCTCGGCCCTGAAAAAGCCATGGCTCTTTCCAGGGATTTCGGGAGGATTCTTGCCGATTTTAAGAAGAAGGCGGGGCAGGTCGAGAAAGCCGTTTTATCGGAGCTAAACAAAGCCGGGGCTGAAGCGCCTCCAAAAGAAAAAAATGATGTTCAAGCTGCTGAAGAAAAAAAATCATCCTGAAGCGCTGATGCCGGTTTCCGGACATCTGTCGGAGCTTCGGTCGCGGATCATTCAATCGCTGGTGGTAGTCGCCCTATTCTTCGGGATCGCCATGCAGAAGGCCGATTGGCTTCTCAACCTGTTGCGCAGGCTCCTTCCCGCCGACCTTTATTTTAATTCTCCCGCCGAGGCGTTATGGGTGACTCTGAAAGTTGCTTTTTTTGCTGGATTTTTTGTTTCTTTCCCCTATATATTGTTTCAGATCTGGAGATTTATCTCGCCGGGGCTTGCGCAGAAGGAGAAAAAACTGGCCATTCCTTTTATTATCGGAGGGTCCCTTTTTTTTATCCTCGGCGTCTTATTCTGTTATTTTGCCGTCCTCCCTTTTGCGTTAACTTACCTGATTCAATTCGGTATTGAAAAGGGAATCAAGCCGCAGATTATGATCACCGGCTACATTGACTTTGTTTTAAAATTTATGCTGGCTTTCGGCCTGATCTTTATTCTCCCGGTGGCCCTGGTTCTCCTGGGCAGAGCCGGGATTGTTTCATCGGCATGGCTGGCCAGAAATAGAAAGTACGCACTTTTAATAAACTCCATTGTCTCTGCCATTCTGACCCCCACGCCGGACCTGTTTAATATGATACTGATGATGGTCCCGTTAATGATCCTCTATGAGGCGGGAATTTGGGGAATCAGGCTCTTTGGAGAGGCGCAATCAAAAACAATCAAAGGTTCCGGAAATAATTCAACCGTATGAAGGCTCTGAGGTTCTTTTGCCTGTAACATCAAGAGGAGAAGCGATGTCTGAAAAAAACGAAGGCGCAACCATAAAAACGAAATTTGGCAATATTCAAATTAAATTTTTTCCGGAATCGGCTCCGGGACATGTCGAAAACTTTATTTCTCTGGCAAAAAAGAAATTTTATGATGAAACGACCTTTCATCGGGTGATCCCCGGTTTTATGATTCAGGGAGGGGATCCGAATACCCGGCTTCATAAAGACAATCGCGGGACGCATGGAATGGGAGGCCCCGGGCATACCATCAAGGCGGAGTTTAATAAAAAAAGCCACAAACGGGGGATTGTCTCGATGGCCCGCGCGGCAAATCCGGACAGCGCCGGTTCTCAATTTTTTATTTGCGTTTCGGATGCCCTCTTTCTTGACGGCCAGTACACCATTTTTGGCGAGGTGACTTCGGGAATGGATGTGGCGGACAAGATCGTCGGTTTATCCCGTGATTCGAACGATAATCCAAAAGAAAGAGTCGACATGGAAGTGGTCATCGCCGCTGAAGGCTAAAACCCCCTGGCCGTTGAGAAGGGTTCAGATGCAAGGCCGCAGGAGCGAGGCACCCGGAGTGTACGAATCAGTACATGAGAATTGGCGAGCGACGAGAACGCGGCAGATGAGCCCTTATTAACGGTCAGGGCTTGACAAAATAGAGGGCTATGTTATCTTTTGTGTAATTAATGGAGAAGACCATGCGTTTAAACCCATTTGAATCGAAGATTTCCTTTTTCTTGCTTATGTTGCTTGTTTTCTTATGTATCCCTGCGTTAAAAGGATATGCTGAGGGCGTTGGCGAAAGTCCGGGGTCAGGGCTGCAAGAGACTCTTGGAACTTATTATACCGTAAAAGAAGGAGATACTTTATGGGGGATCTCCACGGCACATTATACAGAGCCTTTTTTATGGCCTAAACTCTGGGGGAAGAACCCTTCCATCCCCCATCCCGACCGTATTTACCCCGGTCAAAAAATATTTCTCCCGTCTGAATCCTTTTTAAAAGAGGTCGAAAAAAAAGAAGAAACTGAAATAGCCGCATTAACAGAACAGAAGATGCCCGAAGAAGAGGCCGAACCGGCGGCTGTTGCCGAGGAAACAAAAAACGGAGAAGCCCCTAAAGAAGAACCCAGGGCGGTTCAGCCTGAGCCTGTTGCTGCCGCGGAGGAAGAAGAGACAAAAACCCCGGTGTGGACAGTGAGAGATCTGGCGACCGGAGGGTTTATTTCCAAAAAGTTTTTAAAGGAAGAAAAAGTTGCCTCTATTACGGCATCGGAACAGGACCATTCCCTTTTAGGAGACGGGGATGCCGTCTATGTTTTTCCCGAAAAAAATCATTCTTTGCAAGTGGGAGAGCAATATACGATATTTGAGCCGATTAAATCGGTTTACCACCCGGAGACCCATCATTTAATCGGAAATTTAATCCGGATTAAAGGTTATCTCGAGATCATTCCCGATGTGATGGCTCGAAAGGGACAAAAAGGGCATCTGGCCAGAATCATTAAATCTTTTGATTTGATCAATGTCGGAGATTCGTTGACGGTTTATCACCCGGTAGACCCCATCAGCCTGGTGATGAATGAGGTCCCTTATCCGGAAAAATTAAAAGGACTTGTGATCGCCTCCCATGATATTAAAACCAGCAATCAGCAGTATGATATTATTTACCTTGATAAAGGAACAAAGGATGGCATTCAACCCGGCCATCGTTTGGTGGTTCTGAAAGAATGGGAAAAAAATAAGCTTTACGGGTCCGTCGCAAAAGAAAAACCCTCTAAACGGATTACCGCTGAAATCGAGGTCATTTCCGTTCAGGAAGAGACTTCTACGGCAATCATCAACAAGAGTCTTGAACCGGTAGAAGTGGGAGATATGGTCGCCAACCCTCCCGCCAGCCAGTAACAGGCATCAGGCCATTCCCCGGCCCAAAAAACGATTCACAAACGCGCCAGCTCCTGCCGAAAGTTCCCAACATCGATAAACGATAATTGACAAAAGAACGGTAATTATTGTATTTTGACCATGGTTTGCTATTTTAATCTTTCCGGGGTAAAAATTGGTTAAGAGAAATAAGGTTACCATTATCGGCGCGGGGAATGTCGGGTCGACCACAGCCCAGAGATTGGCCGAAAAGGAAATCGGGGATGTCGTCCTGTTAGACATTGTTCCTGACCTTCCCCAGGGGAAAGCGCTCGATATTTTAGAATCGAGTCCTATCTACAGGTTCAACGCAAAGGTTTCCGGCACCAATAACTATGCAGACACGGCAAATTCAGAAATTGTCATTATTACATCGGGAATACCGCGAAAACCGGGAATGAGCCGGGACGACCTGCTAAAAACGAATGCCAACATTGTTTCCCAGGTCACCCGACAGGTCGTCCGGTATTCTCCGGATGCCATTCTGATCGTGGTGAGTAATCCGTTAGATGCCATGACCTATGTGGCCTCCAAAGTCAGCGGTTTTCCCAAAAACCGGGTTATCGGCATGGCGGGAGTCCTCGATACCTCCAGATTCCGTACGTTTATCGCCATGGAACTCGGGGTTTCTGTTGAAAATGTGAATGCTTTTGTCCTGGGAGGCCATGGGGATACGATGGTTCCGGCGATACGATATACCACTGTGGTCGGGATCCCGGTCGCCGAACTGATTCCAAAAGACCGGCTCGATCTCATCATCAAAAGGACTAAAGAAGGGGGCGCCGAGATTGTCAGCCTGTTAAAGACCGGAAGCGCTTATTATGCTCCCTCGGCGGCGATTGTCGAAATGGTTGAGGCGATCTTAAAGAATAAGAACAAGATTCTTCCCTGTGCGGCCTATTGCCATGGGGAATATGGCATCAAAGATCTATTTGTAGGGGTGCCGGTCAAACTGGGTGTAAACGGGGTTGAAAAAATTATTGAAATCTCCCTCACTCCGGAAGAAAAAGCCGGAATTCTGAAATCCGCAGAGGCTGTTTCGGAACTCTGCCAGTCTGTCGACAGGCTTGGTTTATAAATTTCTTTTTTCATTTTATTGACAACCTTTCCTTTCAAGTTTAAAATCAATCCAGTTTAGTAATAAATCCTATCGCCACCTAACACTACAGCGGCGCTTTTTCGTCATTCCCGAATGCCTCTATCGGGAATCCAGGTGTTTTCAGGAAAATACGGAGGCAAAGTCACTGGATTCCGGCTTAAAGCATGCCGGAATGACGGATAAATGGGCATATTTGTAAAAAATCCGCTGTAGTACTAAACATAAACAGAAAAATAGCGTAAGGCGCATTCATTTCAAGAGGTTTTGTGCAGGATTTTTCTTCTTTTAATCCGGAGTTTTTATTGAATTCCTTCCCCGAGGGCATTCTGGCCATCGGTCCGGATCAGAAAATTTTATTCATGAATTCCTCTGCGGAATCCCTTCTTGGAATTTCAGAAAAAGATCTGGCCGGCAAGAGATGCCCCCATTTGATAGAAATCGACACCCCCGGGCAAAAATGCCTTCTGGAAAGAACGCTCAATGCCGGGGAGGTTTATTCCGGGATTGAATCGGTTTACAGGAATAAACAGGGGGGGAAGACGCTATTATTAAGCGCTTCGTCCTTTATTTTAAAAGATGAAAATGGAAAATCGGTCGGGGCGGTAGTCCAATTTAAAAAGACTCCTTCGGACAAAAAAATATCGGAACCGGAGTCCAAACTCCTGATGGGAGACAAGATTGTTGGGAAAAACCCCAGAATGCTCGAAATTTACAATCTTCTTCCCGGATTGGCCAGGACGAAATCGACGGTATTGATCGAAGGAGAGAGCGGAACAGGCAAGGAGCTGATCGCCCAGGCGCTCCATCATAACAGTCCCCGGCGTAACAAGCCTTTTATACGGGTCAATTGCGGCGCCCTTGCGGAAGGGATACTGGAAAGCGAGCTCTTTGGTCATATCAAAGGGGCTTATACCGGGGCCGTTTCAAATAAGCAGGGGAGATTTGAGCTGGCCCATGAAGGGACGATTTTTTTAGACGAAATAGGCGATGTGACGCTTCCCACGCAGGTCAAACTTCTCCGGGTTCTTCAGGAAGAAGAGTTCGAGCGGGTCGGGGACACCAGACCTCTTAAAGTGGACGTGAGAGTCATCGCGGCGACGAATATAGATTTGAAAAAAGCGATGGAAGACGGGAAATTCAGGCAGGATCTTTATTACCGTCTCAGGGTGGTTCCGATTTCCCTCCCTCCTTTAAGGGAGCGGCGCGATGATATTCCTCTCTTAATCGACTATTTTGTAAAAAAATTTAATAAGGAAATGGGAAAAGACGCTGAAACGGTTTCCCCTGGCACCATCGAGATTTTGTTGAATTACGATTATCCGGGGAATATCAGAGAGCTTGAAAATATTATCGAACATGCCCTGGTTTTATGTAACGGAAATACGATTCTGCCCGAACATTTACCCAGAGATATTCAAATGCTGAAAGCCGACCACGTGGAACGGGCGATCGGCAGGGAGCATCCATTAGAGGCCATTGAACGGGAATTAATCATTAAGGTTCTCAATCAATGTGACTGGAATTTAAAAGAAACCTCCGAAAAATTAAGAATCAGCCGGACAACCCTCTGGCGAAAGATGAAAGATTATCATATTGGCAAATAACACTACAGCGGCGCTTTTTCGTCATTCCCGAATGCCTCTATCGGGAATCCAGGTGTTTTCAGGAAAATACGGAGGCAAAGTCACTGGATTCCGGCTTAAAGCATGCCGGAATGACGGATAAATGGGCATATTTGTA
>JACQBY010000042.1 GCA_016201875.1 Nitrospirota bacterium | reverse complement strand
TACCGGAGATACAGAGAGCTGGTGGAAAACCCGGCCCTGGTTCAATATTTCAATCAGGGGACTCCCGTCACCGAAATCGGGCTTCTCAATATCGGGTCGAGGCCTGTTTACCGCAAAAAGGGGCACCGGATCGAAGACCTGAGAGCCATTCCCTGGGTCTTCAGCTGGACGCAAAACCGCCATCTGATCTCGGCCTGGTACCCCATCGGCTCCGCCATAGAAGCATTCGTCCATCAGAACAGAGAGCAACATCTCCGCCTGCTCGGCGAGATGTATCAACAGTGGCCTTTTTTTTCAAATTTAATCGATAATATTCAGATGACGCTGGCCAAGACCGATATGCATATTGCCAAGCTCTATTCCGGCCTGGTGAAAGAAAACGATGTTCAGGAGTTTATTTTTAAAACCGTCGGCGAAGAACATGAAAAACTCATCAAAATGATCTTAATGATCACTCAAACCGATTCTATCCTCGAGAATGACCCCGCCCTTCAACACTCCATACAGCTTCGGAATCCGTTTATCGACCCGATCCACTATATTCAGGTCAGGCTTCTCCGCCTCCTCCGTTCGGGAGACACGGCGGCCCAGATCAATCGAGAGGAACTTACCCAGGCAATGCTCTTGTCGATCAATTGCATCGCCACCGGCATGCGCAATACCGGGTAATTGCCTTATTTACGGATGAGGGCCTGTTTCAGAGAAAATAGGGTCAGTTCTTGACTTTATACATGCTCATTAATTTTTGTAAAGTCTGATCAGGTTTTATTTTTTCTGCCTGCCGTTGAATGTGGGACACCCGTGAAGAAGAAATACCAAACAATTTTGCCACCTCTTTTAACCTTAAATTAACCACCTGCCTGAAGAGATACACTGCAGACTGATACGCTTCTTGATGTTGACGTTTTAAAATATCCTTTTGGGACACCCCATATACCTGACATATTTTATTTAAGACTTCTTCTTTTTGGGGCCTCATGGGCTGACTTTGTTCTTTTGGCACCTCACTTAAGGAATACTGCTCAATTTGTTTTTCGCTTTTCTTTAAAAATTCTTCTTTTCCCAACCAGATTTGCCCTCGCAAACTCTCCCAGGGAGTTCCAATACTTATTCCTTCTTCCACAAATCTCTGATAAACCACCCTGGCTGATCTTTCGCCTCTTCCAAATTGATTCAACACCCATTTTATTTCTAACCATTCCGGTGGTTTTACCAAACCCACTGTGGCCGGAAAACTGCTCCATAACCATTCTTCTATTTGTGCAACGATCCCCGCCCGAATTGGATTGAGTACAATATACCGGCATAATTCAAGGAGGTAGTTCTCACGATCAACGATGATGCTTTTGTATCGTCCCTGGAATACATGCCCAACCATCCCATGACGTCGGTTAAATGTTTGTGTGTAGGCCCCATTGAGCCTCCGCATCCCATCCACTAAATTTCCTTCCGGAGTTTCTATCAGCAGGTGGTAATGGTTGGTCATCAGGCAATAGGCATAACACTTCCAGCCTTGTTGACGAATTTCACGGCCCAGTAATTTTAAAAAGAACTCCCGATCTTGATCATCAAGGTAGATGTCCTGTTGACGGTTCCCACGAGAAGTCAGATGATAGAGCGCTCCCGGATATTCTATTCGTAAGGGTCTTGCCATGAAGAGACTCTATATCAACAGAAGAGTAAAGTCAAGAACTGACCCCATACTCTCTCGGTGGCCCAGTTCAATCGAGAGGAACTTACCCAGGCAATGCTCTTGTCGATCAATTGCATCGCCACCGGCATGCGCAATACCGGGTAATTGCCTTATTTACGGAGCAGAGACTGTTTCAGGGATTTGATAAAAGCGGTGAGCGAAGGGAGGAGACCGGCTGAGGGGGTTTCTTCTATCCTTTTGACGATTGCCGAACCGACGATGATTCCGTCGGCCCCTTTTGAAATTTCATGCGCCTGATCCGGCGTTGAAATCCCGAACCCTACGGCCACAGGAAGAGCGGCGTGCTGTTTGATCTCCCTGATCTTTCTTCCAATCTCCTTGCTGATCGTCAGTTTTGCTCCGGTAATGCCGGTTAAAGCGACATAATAGATAAATCCAGATGAAACCCTGGCCACTTTTTTAATCCGTTCTTTCGAACTGGTCGGGGCCAGGAGAAAAATCGATTTTAAATGATTCTTTTTCGCCGACGCTTCCCAACCCGGCGACTCCCCTGCCGGAAGGTCGGGAATAATCACCCCGTCAACTCCGCACCGGACGGCATCGGCCGCGAATGTCTCTTCCCCGTACTGGAGGATCGGATTGTAATAGCTCATTAAAATCAGCGGAACCGCGCTCTTTCGGCGGAGCCGCTCGACCATTTTCAGAATCCCCGAAAGGGTCGTTTTACTCGCCAATCCCCGGCTCGCCGCCTTTTGAATGACAGGGCCGTCGGCCAGCGGATCGGTAAAGGGGACTCCGATCTCTATCAGATCAGCCCCCCCCTCTTCGAGCGCCAGAATAATCCTTTCGGTCATGTCGAGGTCCGGGTCTCCCGCCATGACATACGTAATGAGCGCCTTCTCCCGGTTATTTTTTAACCGCAGGAAAGCCTCATCGATCCGGTTTTCATCATCAAAAAATGGATTTACCATTTCAGGGGTATTCCTTTTTTTTGAGCGACCTGCATCACATCTTTGTCGCCTCGTCCCGAGAGGTTGACAATCACCACCTGCTTGCGGGGAAGCTCCGGGGCGAGCCGGGCGGCATAGGCTATCGCATGGGCGCTTTCGAGCGCGGGAATAATCCCTTCGGTCTGGCTCAACAGGTCAAATGCCTTTAGCGCTTCCTGATCATTGATCGACGGGTATTCGACCCTCCCCAGATCGCGGTAAAAACTATGCTCAGGACCGACCGCCGCATAATCGAGGCCTGCCGACACCGAATGGGTCAGTTCGATCTGCCCCTCTTTATCCTGGAGGAGAAAAGTTTTCGTCCCCTGAAGGACGCCGATCCTCCCTCCCGAGAATCTCGCCGCATGCCGGCCTTTGGAAATCCCCAGCCCGCCGGCTTCGACCCCCACCATCTTCACTTTCTTATCTTTTAGAAAGGCATGGAAGAGGCCAATCGAGTTGCTCCCTCCGCCGACACAGGCGATTAAATAGTCCGGAAGCCTCCCTTCCCTTTTCAATATCTGTTTCCGCGCCTCTTTTCCGATGACCGATTGAAAATCCCGGACCATCATCGGATAAGGATGCGCCCCCAGAACCGACCCCAGGACATAATGAGTTGTCCTGATATTCGTCGTCCAGTCTCTCATCGCCTCGGAAATGGCATCTTTTAGGGTCTGGCTCCCGATTCTAACCGGAATCACTTTCGCTCCCGTTAAATTCATCCGGAAAACGTTTAAAGACTGCCGCTCCATATCTTCGAGCCCCATGTAGATCTCGCATTCCATCCCCATCAGGGCCGCCACCGTGGCCGTGGCCACGCCATGCTGGCCTGCCCCCGTTTCGGCGATAATCCTTTTCTTTCCCATTCTCCGGGCAAGGAGGATCTGGCCGATGGTATTATTGATCTTATGCGCGCCGGTATGGCAAAGGTCTTCACGCTTTAAATAGATCTTCGCTCCCCCCAGGGTTTCGGTCAGATGCCGGGCAAAGTAGAG
>JACQBY010000041.1 GCA_016201875.1 Nitrospirota bacterium | reverse complement strand
TGGTGAGATTCCACGCGATCAGAAATGGTTTAAACGCTTCTGTTTCCACGATGTCCGGCGTCATTTCGCCAGGGTCTCATTTTTTTTTGCTTCCGCCAGTTTGTTCATGATCTCCTGAAGCGCCGCCGGATTTTTCATCGACTCTTCCATAATTTTTTTGGCCTCTTCGATCCCCGCATTGGCGATATCGAGGTTAATCAGACGGATACCAAGATTGCCGGCATACTTTTCAACGGTCAGTTGTGTCGAGTCGCGCATATAACCTGCCGGGACTCTTTCCAGGCGGGTACGGGCTTCTTCATTCCAGGTAAAACCCTCTTGAATCTCTACGGCAGGCGAGGCTTGATGTCCCATGATTTCATCTTTCCAGTTATCTTTTTCATCTGCATATTGGCTAATGACTTCGGCGGCGAAATCGGTGGTAATCGTCCGGATGCCTTTTTTTCGCGCAGATTTTTCAATGATGGCTTTTGCTCTCCGGCGGAGATAACCCGAAGGGACCTGTCGTAAACGGGCTTTTCCTTCGGAGGTCCATTCGATCACCACATCGTCATAAGCAAGTTCCACTTCGATATTTCCTTCGGCTTTCGCCGCTTCCTGGATGATCGATTTATCAATCATCTGGAACTGAACCCCTTCGGCAGAACAGATCGGGCATTTTACCGGCTGGTCCCCTTTGGCGATATATCCGCAGCTATCGCACATATAATAGGGGAGATCTCGCCGTTGATCATAGGTCAGGACATCGTTCCCTGTGCCCGCGGAGCCGGTGGTCCCCATTAAACCCATCATCTGAGCGCTTCCGCCCATGAGGTCCTGAATCACTTCGTCGCTTCCCTGCATGGCGTCCCGGTTAATCTTCTTTTCTTCGAGCGCTTCGCCGAGCCGTCTCATCGCGTCGATCGAGGATTTGGGCAACAGGTGCCCCATTGCGCCATCAACCACTTCGTTGGAGATAATCGTATGCCCTTTTTCGACTGCATAGCGGTAAATGGCCGTTTTGGCAACGCCGCGGGCAAATACGGGGATCTTTTCCATTCTTCGTTTGGCTTCGTCGGTCCAGGCGATCGTATATTCCGCCATGGTGTCGATCGGGGGGACATAAGTCCTGTTTGAAATCAGAATATTGGAGGGGATCGTCCGAAGAAGATTCTCCGTGTTGCTCCCGATATCCATGGACTCGTCTGAATGAACCCCGATCCGTCCCATAATCACCAGCCAGGGTTTTTCTTTCTTGCAGTATTGAAGAATTCTCTCAAAGGCCTTGCCGTCGAGGAGGGTGGTCCTGATTTTCATACCATCGGCTTCGGCAATCTGCTTGCCGATATCGAGATGAGCCTGATAGATTTTGGCCAGACCGCTGTCGATGACCTCTTCATGGAGTTTTTCCTGCTCTTTAAACCGGAAAACCTTTCCCGCCTCTTCCGACAGAACTCCCGCGATGCTGTTAAAAGCGGCATAGTGGAAATAAGGGTCAAAAGCCGCAACCGCTTCGACTTCGACGCCGAGTTTCTTTCCCATCTCGATGGCGATCTTCAACCCTCCGAAAGCCTGATGGCTCCCATCGAGGCAGACGACGATTTTTTTCTTTGCCTCTTCGACGGGGCTTAAATCTTTAACGATAAAAATATCGGAATAACGGGCTCTCCGGACAACCCTCTCGGTAACGCTCCCGATCAGACTTTCACGGACGGCGCCGACGCCGAGGGCGCCCATCACGACCAGATCGTACCGGTTTTCATTGATATCTTCGGCAAGGACCTGAAAATTTCTTCCCTCGAGAGAGCAGGGCTTGAAAGCAATATTGGCGTTATTGCATTTCCCCTGGATAATGTCGAGATAAGAGTCGGTGATAATCTCAAGTCCTCTCGTAATCAGCGAGTCATGGATTCTTCTCTGCTTTTCAAGCTCTTTTTCGTCATGATATTCTTCGGGGAGGCCGGCTTCCATCTGTTTGAATCTTTTGTCGTGCATTTTTGCCGCATAAGCGTGAGATCCGATAACGGTGGCGCCAAATTCTTTGGCAAACATGACAGCAATATCAGCCGCTTTATTGGAATGATCCGAATTATCAACCGCCACATAAATTGTCTTATACATCGTGAGTTCTCCTTAATGAACTGATTTTGAGATAAAACCCTGAAAAGAGAGAAAAATTATACAATATCTTCTTTAAAAAAACACCTTAATTTACACCTTTTATTCCAGGGCGAGACTCCCTGGTTTTAGTTATTT
>JACQBY010000051.1 GCA_016201875.1 Nitrospirota bacterium | reverse complement strand
CCCAGATCTCTCTCCTGATAGAGGAGGCCGCCGGTGATTTTTTTAAATTCAATCTTTTCCTGAATTTCGGTTGATAAAGAACCTGTTGAAAGGATGCGAATATCCCTTTTCTTCTTGAGTTCGAAGAGGGCATCTTCCTGGTACAAAGGAGCAAGAACCACCTCCACAAACGTCGAGGTGATCTCTTTTGCGGTGTCAAGATCAACGGGACGGTTAAAGGCGATGACGCCGCCAAAAGCCGAAATAGGATCGGTGGTTTTCGCTTTACGGTAGGCCTCGAGAAGAGAGCCGCCGATGCCAACCCCGCATGGATTATTATGTTTCACGATAACCGCGGCGGTTTCCCGGAACTCTTTGACCAGTTCAACCGCCGAATTGGAATCGAGGTAATTGTTATAAGACATCTCCTTGCCATGAAGGAGCGCCGACCGGGCAACCGAAGGCTCAAGCGACCCGTTGTCCCGGTAAAAAGCGCCTCTCTGGTGGGGATTTTCTCCATATCTTAAACTCTGCACCTTTTCATAGATAAGGGAAAGGAGAGGAGGAAAGTCTTCGGCTGAAGAAGAGGCCTGGCCGATTTGACGGCTCAAATATCCCGCAATCAGAGAATCATAACGGAAGGTATGTAAAAAAACCTTGCGGGCTAAAAAGAATAAGGTTTCCTCCTTGAGTTTTCCTTCCCCTTCCTTGATCTCCTGAATGACCCTTTCATAATCTGCCGGGTCGACGATGACAGCAACGTCCTTATAATTCTTTGCGGCCGATCTGAGCATGGCCGGACCGCCGATATCGATATTTTCGATCGCTTCTTCAAAAGTAACCCCTGGTTTTGAGATGGTCGCCTCAAACGGATAGAGGTTGACCACCACCAGGTCAATCGGTTCTATTCCGTTCTGCTTCATCTGCTCCAGATGAGAGGGGAGATCCCTTCTGCCGAGGAGTCCTCCATGGACCTTCGGGTGAAGCGTTTTAACCCTCCCATCCAATATTTCGGGAAAACCGGTAAAGTCTGAGATATCCTTGACCGGAATTGATTTCTCTCGAAGCGTCTTTGCCGTGCCCCCGGTCGAAAGGATTTCAACCCCCAGAGCGGCCAGTTCTTTTGAAAACTCCGATAACCCCGTTTTGTCCGATACGCTGATTAACGCCCGTTTAATTTTTTTCATCGCTATGTGTTGTTTCTCCCTTAAATAAGATTCTTCGCCAGGCTCAGAATGACATGCGCACAACCTGTCATCCTGAACGAAGTGAAGGATCTCTTGTTTTAGACACAGTTTTTAGATAAACAGAAAAAAACCATCCAGAAAATACATGAAACCGACTCCTGACAAAACAAGACCCAAAAACCAGAGTTCCTTCCTTCTCGTCATGGCCGCAACTGAAGAAAGCGCGATGGACACCTGAAAAAGGACTTCTGACAGGGCAAATCCATGGTGATGCTCCATGTTTTCTGCCGATCTTTTACTGTTTTCTTCGGCCTGTTTTTCAAGCTCTTCGGCTCTGGCTTTGATTTCAGCCTGTTCCTCTTTATACTTCTTTACTTTTTCTTCGTATTTTTGGGTCAGACCCGATCCTTTTTTTAATTCCTGAAGCATCTCATTTTGAGATTCATAAACGATCCCCTTGATTCCTTTTGCCTGATAATAAGCCCATTGATCAGAAGCTCTGGCCTGTGAAAGGATCGAGGAGTTTTTGGATAATAGAGCCTCGTTCGTATGGATATTCGATTGAAGCGTGGCAATGGCCGCCAGAACGGCGATGAGAGCCGTGGTCAGAGCGACATATTTGATCCAGGCAAGCTGCCTTTCTTCGCGGGAATGCTCTTTTCTATCCTCTTCGAGTTCGTGGATCGTTTCTTCAAGTTTTTCAAATTGCTGTTCTGTAAATTCGGACATTTTTTTCTTACCCTTTTTTTCTGACGATGACCATGTGATTAAAACCAAAACGGTTAAACGGAAAAAAACCGGAAAGCAAAAGGTCAATTTTACCCAGGAAAATAGCGAGTGAACCAAGAAAGGTCCTTTTCTCTTCGAGCAGATAACGGTCCGGAATCATGGAGGCGAAAATGTTATGCCCGTGCCACTCCATCACTTCGAGGCGGTATTTCGCCAGCAGGTGTTTTAATTCAGACGGCGTAAAGGTTTTAAAGGACATCCCCTGCCATCTTCGGGTCGAATGCCCCTTCCCTTTTATCTTCCAGGCCTCTTTGAATTCCTGGGGGACATAGAACATGCCGATATTCCATTTGTTGTCGACCTCGAAAGTGATCCATCCCCCCGGTTTAACAACCCTCGCCATTTCCGACAGCGCTTTTTCATAACCGTCGATAATATGGCTTAAGACATCTCCATAAGAGACAATGCCGTCGAATGAGTCGTCCGGAAAAGGGAGCCGGCAGGCATCTTCGATCTGAAACCCGACATTTGACAGGTCCGCGCACCTTTTTCTGGCCACATCGACAAACTCATTGGAAATATCGATCCCCGTGACCTGGTCCGCATGAGCCGATAAGACAACGGTCTGGACGCCGCCGCCGCACCCGACATCCAGAAGCGTTCCGAACTTCTTGCCTTTTAATATTTTATCTAACAGCTTGTCGTATAAGGCATAACAGTTGATAAAAAACGGCTGAGAAACAATAATCTGTTGATAGAGGTCAGACAAACGTTGATAATGACTGACCACATTTTTGATCTCGTCCGTCGGACCATTTACATTCACCTGCTTTACATTAATCATTTCAATCAATCCATTTAAGTAAATGTCATTCCGGGCTTGACCCGGAATCCAGTCTTTATGCGCTGGATTCCCGCTTTCGCGGGAATGACGGCTTTGAAACTAAAAGTTTTTTCTGACTTCGTTCAGAATACTCTCAATTTCCGTCTTGATCTCTTTCATTCTTTTTTCGGTAGTCGCTTCAAACCGCAACACAAGAATCGGTTGGGTGTTTGACGCCCTGACCAGCCCCCAGCCATCCTCAAATAAAACACGAACCCCGTCGACATCATTTATTTTATAAAGGGGAGCCAGCTTTTCTTTCAACCGTTCGACAATTTT
>JACQBY010000047.1 GCA_016201875.1 Nitrospirota bacterium | reverse complement strand
GGAGCTCTTTCGGCTCCAGGGAGCCCATCTGCCGGATTAAAACGGAGGCCCCGGCGATTTTTTTTATTTCTGTTTCCCGGCCGGGTTTAGAGGCGGCCGGTTTTGATTTAAGTGTGGAAATTTCTTTTTCTTTTTCCTTGAGGGAGGAGAGGAGTTTGTCGAGTTTCTGAGGCGCTTCAGCCGGTTTGGTTTTTAAACTTTCCGCCATCTGAATGAGTTGAGACTCTTCGCTTTTGACATAGTCATAGGCCCCTTCGCCGGTCAGGGCTTCAATCCTCCGGACGCCGGCGGCCACGCTGCTTTCGCTGATAATCTTAAACAGGCCGATTTCTCCCGTCGAACGGCAATGGGTCCCGCCGCATAACTCCTGGCTAAAGGCTTCGATCTGAATCACCCGCACTTCGTCTCCATATTTATCTCCGAAAAAGGCAAGGGCTCCCTGCCTGAGGGCTTCGTCTATTCCCATGACCCGGCGGGTGACGGAGGCGTTTTTTAAAACCCGTTCGTTGATCACCCGCTCGATATGATCAAGCTCTTTTCGAGTCATTGGGAGAAAATGGTTGAAATCAAAACGGAGCCGGGCCGGTCCGACAAAAGAGCCTGCCTGCCTGACATGATCTCCGAGCCGTTCCCGTAATGCCGCATGGAGCAGATGGGTGGCGGTATGGTTCCTTGCCGTATCCATCCGGAGTTTTTCATCAACCTCCAGAAGACAGGTCTGATTCTCAATCAATTCTCCCTGAAGGATTTTGACTCTGTGGACAAAAAGATCGGGAAGCGGCTTAAAAGTATCCAGGACTTCGGCTCTTGTCTCCTCGCCTGAAAGGATCCCCCGGTCTCCGGCCTGTCCGCCCCCTTCGCCGTAAAAGGGGGTTTCCTTGAAAAGAGCGAAAACCTCGTCGCCGGCCGATCCCTTTTTGACCCGTTCGGTCCCTTTGACAAGCCCGATTAAAAGGCTTTTCGCCCGGAGGGTTTCATAACCGAGAAATTTTGTTTTGCCATGCTCATTGAGGATTTCTTTATAAAGGGGGACAACCCCGGAGTCCGGACCTCCGAACCGGCTGGCGGCCCGGGCGCGGGCTTTCTGGCTCGCCATTTCCAGCTCAAAACCTTTTTTGTCCAGTTCGTACCCTTCGTCCCGGGCGATATCTTCCAGCAAATCAAGAGGAAAACCGTAGGTGTCATAGAGTTTGAACAGGGCGTCTGCGGGGATCTCTTTTTTATTTTCTTCTTTCATCCGGAGAAAAAGCTCTTCAATCAGTTTCATTCCCAGATCCAGCGTATGGATAAACCGTTCTTCTTCTCCCTGGATAATCTGGCGGATCCGGGACTGATTGAACGCCAGTTCGGGATAATCCTGTTTCGCCTGCTCTATGACGGCACCCGATAATTGAAAAAGGAACGGTTCGGAGAGCCCAAGGAACTTTCCGTGCCGCGCCGCGCGCCGCGTGATTCTTCTCAAAACATATCCCCGCCCCTCATTGGAAGGGAGGATGCCGTCGGAAATCAAAAATGTCATGGAGCGGACATGATCGGCGATGACCCGGATCGACATATCAATAGAAGGGTTCTTGCCATACGAAGCCTGAGAGATATTTTCGATTTTCCGGATCAGGGGCGCAAACAGATCGGAATCGTAATTGCTCAAAACTCCCTGGCAGACCGCGCTGATCCGCTCCAGCCCCATGCCGGTATCGATGCTCGGTTTGGGGAGAGGAAGGAGCTCTCCCTTCGGATTCCGGTTAAATTGCATGAAGACCAGATTCCAGATTTCAAGATAACGGTCGCAGTCGCAGCCGAGCCTGCAGTCCGGTTTGCCGCAGCTCATCCGGGGCCCCTGGTCAAAATGGATCTCGGAGCAGGGGCCGCAGGGGCCGGTCTCTCCCATCTGCCAGAAATTATCTTTTTCCCCCATTTTAACAATCCGCTCTTTCGGGACTTTTTTCTCCCATAACAGGGCCGATTCGGGGTCGTCCCGGAAGACGGTAATCCACAACTGTTCGGGGGGGAGAGCCGCGACTTCCGTCACAAACTCCCAGGCAAAGTCGATGGCCTCTTTTTTAAAATAATCGCCAAAGGAGAAGTTTCCGAGCATTTCAAAAAAGGTATGGTGCCGGGCGGTTTTGCCGACATTTTCCAGGTCGTTATGTTTTCCCCCGGCCCGCATGCATTTTTGAACCGACACGGCCCTTTGATAGGCCCTTTTCTCTTCGCCGAGGAAAATCTGTTTAAACTGGACCATTCCCGCATTGGTAAAAAGGAGGGTAGGATCTCCTGCGGGAATCAGCGGAGCGCTTTTAACCCTTGTATGCCCTTTTTTTTCGAAGAACTGGCAGAAGGCCTCTCTGATTTCTGCCGAGCTCAGTTTTTTTTTCGTCATGAAGCGCCGAACCGGTCTATTTTCATATCGGATTTTATGGGGGTGGCAGCCGGTTTTGCCTGCCCGCCCGGATTTGCTCCGGTTTTTCCCTGTACGTCATTCCAGTTGATATCGCTGGTCGACTGGATTCCCTTGACCTTGAGCGTGAAGTCATCCGGATTGCTCGACCACCGAAGGGCCTCTTCAAAGGTGACAAGCTTTTGCTGATAGAGAGAGTAAAGGGACTGGTCGAAGGTCTGCATGCCGTATTGAGATCCTCCGGAAGCGATAAATTCCGGGATTCTCCTTGTCTTTTCCGGATCAATGATGCATTCCTTGATCGTCTGGGTCGCGAACATAATTTCAATCGCGGGGACCCTCCCTTTTCCGTCTGCCCGGGGGACCAGCCGCTGAGAGACAATGCCTTTAAGAATAGCCGCCAGTTGAAGCCGGAGCTGTTTTTGCTGATAAGGGGGAAAGATAGAAAGGATCCGGTTAATCGTTTCGGTCGAGTCGATCGTATGGAGCGTGCTTAAAACCAGATGGCCTGTTTCCGCGGCGGTAATCGCGGTTGAAATGGTTTCAAAATCTCTCATTTCTCCCACGAGAATGACGTCGGGGTCCTGGCGGAGAGCTCCTCTCAGCGCCGAGCTAAACGATTCAGCATCGGTTCCGATCTGTCGCTGGCTGACAATGCTCTTGCGGTCCCGGTGCAAGACTTCAATGGGGTCTTCGATGGTGATGATATTGTCTGTCCGGTTCCGGTTGATCTGATCGATGATCGCCGCCAGGGTGGTTGATTTTCCGCTTCCGGTGGTTCCGGTGACAAGAATCAATCCACGGGATTCTCCTGCCAGCTTTTCAATCGCGACGGGAAGATTCAGCTCGGTCAGGGAAGCGACCTGCGTGGGAACGACGCGAAAAACCAAATTGATCGAACCTCTTTGCTGGTAGGCGTTCACCCTGAAGCGTCCCAGGCCCGATGCGCTATAAGCGAGATCCACTTCAAATTTTTCCTTGAATCTCTGTTTTTGAAGGGTGTTCATGATCCCCAGGGCCAATGTGACCGATTCTTCCTGGGTGGTTTTGGGGAACTGCTCGAGAAGGGTTAAATGACCGTCCACCCTGACAATCGGGTGACTTCCGACTTTTAAATGAAGATCGGATGATTTAATGGCAACCGCTGCTTTCAATAATTGATCGATATCCATCATTTTACCACCTGTCCGTTAGGGTTTGTCATCGGGCTTATGCCGAAGAAGCACATGGGCTAAATGCTCCGTAAATATTGAGTAATAAAGCTCTGCAACCGGCTTTGCCGGGGTAGAGCGCGGGGCTTGGGGGCATTGAGAGTGATTTTCTCGAAGGCCCCCAACTATAAGTTTAGCCGAAAAAGCCTTCTTCGACAAGCCGACCCCCGGATATCAGGATTTGCCTGTTTTTACTTCGGGATTTGTTAAAACTTTAACCGTGATCGATTTTTTGACATCCATCTCCGGTTTTTTCATTTCCCCTTTTTTATTAAGATTGAGTTTTTCTTTAATTTCCTTTTCCACTTCGGCGGCAAGGGCTTTATTATTTCTGAAATACTCTTTGGCGTTGTCTCTTCCCTGGCCGATCCGTTCGCCCCGGAAAGAATACCAGGCGCCGCTCTTTTCAACGACCCCTTTTTCGACCCCTAAATCGACCAGTTCTCCTGCTTTTGAAATCCCTTCATCAAACATTACGTCAAACTCCGCCTGCTTAAAGGGGGGAGAAACCTTGTTTTTAACCACTTTGACCCGGACGCGGTTCCCCAGAACATCGGTCCCTTCTTTGATCGATTCAATTCTCCGGATATCGAGCCTGACGGAGGCGTAGAATTTTAAGGCGTTGCCGCCTGTGGTGGTTTCCGGGTTTCCGAACATGACGCCGATCTTCATTCTCATCTGATTGATGAAAATCACCGTTGTCAAGGAGCGGCTGATGGCGGAAGTCAGTTTTCTTAACGCCTGTGACATCAACCGGGCCTGAAGACCCATATGGGAGTCGCCCATCTCCCCTTCGAGCTCTGCCCGTGGAACAAGGGCAGCCACCGAATCCACAACAATCAGGTCAACGGCTCCGCTCCGGACGAGGGTTTCGGCAATTTCGAGCGCCTGTTCCCCGGTATCGGGCTGGGAAATCAGCAGATCGTCGGTATTGACCCCCAATTTTCTGGCATAAGTCAGGTCAATGGCATGTTCGGCGTCTATAAACGCGGCGGTTCCGCCGGTTTTTTGAACCTCCGCGATCGCATGGAGGGTTAACGTTGTTTTGCCTGATGATTCGGGGCCGAAAATTTCAATGACTCTTCCCCTTGGAAGACCGCCCACCCCTAAAGCAATATCGAGTCCTAACGATCCGGTCGAAATGGCGGGGACCTCCGGTCCGGCGTCCTGGATGCCAAGCCGCATAATCGATCCTTTTCCAAACTGTTTTTCAATCTGGCTGACTGCCAGTTCTAATGCTTTTTGCTTGTTGCTCTCTTTTTCGTTCATGATAAGGTCTCCTTTTATATAAAAACTTTTAAAATGTTAAAAAATACTCCAGTGAAAACATTAGAGAAGCCTGAGCCTCATCATGTCCAGAGCTTTTGACGAGGCAAACCATTTAAATGTTTCGCGGTCGGAGGTGTAGCGGGCCTCTTCAAAGCAGAGCCCTTTTTGGTCCGCCAGCCCGAAATAAACAAGCCCTACCGGCTTATGGGCCGTGGCCCCTCCCGGTCCGGCGATTCCTGTGACCGCAAGCCCGAAATCGCTCCGGCTGGTCTTTCGAATCCCCTCTGCCATGGCCATGGCGACTTTTGCGCTGACGGCGCCATATTTTTTAATCAATCGGAAAGGAACCCCCAGCTGTTTAACTTTTGCCTCATTGCTGTAAGTGACGGCTGAACTGTTAAAATAGGCGGAACTCCCAGGGACATTTGTGATCCGGTGGCAAAGGAGGCCGCCGGTGCATGATTCCGCGACGGCAAGGGTCTTCTTTTTATTTTTTAACTGCCGTCCGACCACCCCTTCGAGCGTCTCGTCGTTTTCTCCATAGATGAAGCTTTCTAACCGCTCTTTGATCCTCGCCTCGATCTCGCGGAGCGCTTTCTTGATCTCCTGAGGCGTTTCTTCTTTAATCAGGATTGAAACTTCAACCCCCGTTTTTTTGGCCAGGAGCCCGAAAGTCACTCCGGGCGCCCCCATCAGATCTTTTAACGCTTCATTAACGGCGGATTCAGATATTCCGAAGGTTTTGTACCTTTTAATAAAGAGCGTACTCTCTGCCCCTCTCTTTTTTTTAATAAACGGAGAGACGGTCGATTCGATCATCTGGCGCATTTCAGACGGAACTCCCGGCAGACTGATCAAAAAAGAATCCTTTTCTTTTAAAATAAAACCGGGAGCGATGCCGGTCTTATTGGGAATGAGAATCGCTTTTTGAGGAAACCATGCCTGCCGTTCATGAATTTTCAAAAAAAGGCGGCCTCTGGCTTTAAATTTCTTTTGAAGCTGGCCGGAAACTTTTTTGTTGAACGCCAGCGGTTTTCCGAGAACAGAGGCGACTCCCCGGCGGGTGACGTCATCTTCTGTGGGGCCCAGTCCGCCGGATAAGATGATCCAGCGGGCTCTTTTTAAAGCCGTTTGAACCGCCCGGCCGATATCTTTTTCGAAATCCCCCACAACGGTTTTAAACTGAACCTGAACTCCGAGTGAAAACAGCATCCGGGCGATCAGAGAGGAATTTGTCTCTGTTGCCTCCGGAAGGAGGAGCTCGCTCCCAATGGCAATGATTTCAGCGTTTAGTTTATTTTTCATAAGGATCAGGCAAGATTCTATCACCGGGGGGGTAAAGAGTCAATTAAAGGATAGCAATGTATAACCCATTGATTTAACTTATATTTTAGTGTTATCACGGTCTTATAATAAGCGCTTTAAACTTGGAAGTCTCAGGGTATCAGGAGTGGCCTTCTGACTCAAGAAACCGTTCGGCATCTATCGCCGCCATGCACCCTGTTCCGGCCGCGGTGATGGCCTGCTTATAGATATAATCCTGAACATCGCCTGCCGCAAAGACCCCGGACACGCTGGTTTTGGTTCCCTTATGGGTGATAATGTATCCGTGCTCATTTAATTCAAGCTGTCCCTTAAACAAAGAGGTGTTCGGTTCATGTCCAATGGCCATAAAAACACCGTCGGCAGCTTCTTCGCTCAGGGCGCCGGTTTTAAGGTTTTTTAAGAGGGCGCCGCTGACTTTTCCGGTTTCTTCTCCAAGGATTTTTTCAACCCCGCTGTTCCAGATAAAAGAAATCCTGGGGTTGTTTTTGGCTCTTTCCTGCATGATTTTTGATGCCCTTAAAGAATCACGCCGATGGATGACTTTCACCTCTCTGGCGAACTTTGTTAAAAAATGGGCCTCTTCCATGGCCGTATCGCCTCCGCCGACCACCAGCACTTTTTTTTCCTTGAAGAAAAACCCGTCACAGGTTGCGCAGGCAGAAACCCCATGGCCCATCAGTTTCATTTCCGAGGGGATATTCAAAAGCCTGGCCGAAGCGCCGGAGGCGATAATCAACGTTTTCGTTAAACGGACCTCCTCGTCGAGGGTGATTTTAAAAGGGCGCCGGGAGAGACTGGCCTGGTTGACGTTTCCCTGAATAAAACGGGTGCCGAACCGTTCGGCCTGTTTTCTCATCTCGATCATCAGATCGGGCCCCATGATCCCGTTTGCAAAACCGGGATAATTTTCAACTTCGGTGGTAATTGTCAGCTGGCCGCCGGGTTGAATCCCTTCGACCACAACCGGTTTTAAGTTTGCTCTGGCGGCATAGATGGCGGCGGTCAGGCCCGCGGGGCCTGAACCGAGGATCAAAACATTTTCGACTTCTGTCATGAAGATGCCTCTGGGTTCATTTTTAACTGCTTGACGTAGCAGACAACTTAGCATTAAACCCCCTTTTAAATCAATCCTCCATCGGGACTCCTTTGAACGGTGCGGTAGCGATTGAAAAAAAAAGGGGGAACGTCTATACTTCATCAAAAGAGCGCCGGCAGATCTGCCGGAAGGGGCCTCAGGCTCCTCCTTTTAACGTCGAGAGGGAGAAAGATCTATGGTCAACAACAGGCGTCAAAGTCCCAGACTTGTTTTATCGGGATGGGTTGAGGTCCTCACAGATTCCCGGGAGAAGATCGAAGTTTCCGGAATCAATATCGGATCAGGCGGGATCGGGGTCTACAGCCCGGCAAAACTGGAAATCGACGAAGAGGTGGTCCTGACCCTTCACTTTATCGATTATCAGGTCGGAAAAGTTCCCGAAAGCGCCCGGGCCGTCGTCAGGTGGATCAAGCCGATCGGAAACTATTTTGAAATCGGGTTTAAATTCAAATCGATCGACCCCGACCATCAGGCGCTTCTCCTTGCTTATATGGAATCGAGAAAAAAAGAACTGACGGATGAATGAGCGGAGTGAAAAATATCAGCTGTTCATCGTTTCCGACTCAACAGGCGACACCGCCGAACGGATGGCTCTGGCGGTTTTATCCCAGTTTAAAAATGTCCATCAAATCGAAATCACGAAATTCAGGTACGTTAAAACCGAATCCCAGATCCGGGAGGTGGTTCAGAAGGCCGGCCTCCAGCAGGCATTTATTTTATATACCATTGTTTCGGAGCCTTTAAGAAAATTTTTGGACCAGGAGGCGGCCCGCGCCGCTATCCCCGTGGTCGATCTGATCGGTCCCCTTCTCAGACAGCTTGAGCTCTATCTTCACAAACTTTCCTCGGCGGAGCCGGGCCTTCTTCACAGGGTCGATCAGCAATATCTCCAACGGATGGATGCTATACAGTTTGCCGTAAAGCATGATGACGGCCAGTCCCTTCATACCTTGACCTATGCGGATATCATTCTGGCCGGCCCTTCCAGATCGAGCAAGACCCCGTTAAGCATGTATCTGGCCCAGTATGGCTGGAAGGTTGCCAATATCCCGCTGGTTTTAAATATCCCTCCCCCGGAGCAGATATTCCGAGTGAATCAGGAAAAGGTCGTTGCGCTGATGACCGATTTTGATATTTTGATCAAAGTCAGGCAGGCCCGGGTTAAAAAATTAAATCAGTTTTCTTCTATGAATTATGCCGATCCTTCTTATATTTTGAATGAATTAAACTATTGCAACGAGCTTTACAAACAGAACCCGAAATGGAAACGGGTTTTTGTCGCGGGGAGAGCGGTGGAAGAAGTCGCTTCGGATATTCTTTCTCTGCTCGGCCTTCAAAAATAGCGAAAGAATGTTAATACGAAGCAAGAGCGGAAGCATTCCCATAAACTCTATAGAATTCAAGAATTAAATTATTCCATGCCGTGTAGGCTTCCTTAAGCTGGGCTCTGGACGATTCCAAATCCTCCCTTAATTTATTTAAGATTTCGATTTGTCGGTTGAATATGGAGTTTTTGACTGCCTTGTATTCCACTTTCATCCGATTCCACCGGACGCCGGCGGCAAGGAGTTTTTCCTGGGCCTGATTGAGTTTTTGTTCCAGTGAAACCGGCAGTGTGATCGAAAATTTATCCATATTTTGGAGAAGTTTTTCCCGCTGGACGAGAATGCGGGCTTTGAAAACGCTTTCATCGGAAGCTTTTCTCAGTTTTTTAACGAACCGGATGGCTTCGAGTGATTTGATCATCCATTTGGTCGGATCCCATTGATACCATCGGACACCATTCCGGTAATCATATTGAAATTGATGGTGGTAATTATGATACCCCTCCCCGAAGGTGAGCAAGGCCGTTAACACGTTATCCCGGGAAGAGTTTTTCAGAGAATAGGGTTGTTTCCCCATATAGTGGCTGAGAGAGTTGATGAGAAAAGTCGAGTGATGGACGAGGACGGTCCGGACAAATCCACCCCAGAGCAATCCTCCCCAGGGGTCATGATAGATAAGTCCCAGAAGAAAGGGCATGAGAAATCCCATGAAGCCCGCGATTGCAAAGTAATGGCGTTGTTGCCAGCAAACGAGTGGTTCTTCACGAAGATCCCGAACGTTTTCAAAGGAGTTCTCCCGATCTTTTAAGAAGACCCAGCCGATATGGGCGAAAAAGAAACCTTTCTGAATACTATACGGATCCTTCAGCTGGTCGACGTAGCGATGATGATCCCGATGGTCAGAACACCATTTGATCGCGGACTTTTGAAAGGCGGCCGCTCCGAATATCAGGAAAAAAAATTTAATCAGAGGGTTGGCTTCATACGATTTATGAGAAAAGAGCCGGTGATACCCGCCGGTGATGGATAACCCTGTTGCCGCAAAAAAAAACGCGCATAAAATCAGATTTGCCCATGAGAAACCCTTGATGGAGAGGTGAAGGGGAACGCCAATCAGGGAAACCAAAGGGGTCAGGATCAAAAATATACCGTTTAGCCAGTAGATTTCAGAAACCGTTGGGCGCTTATCTTTAGATTCTATCGATTTGTTCATGTTCACATGTTTCCTTATTTGGGGTTGCTTGGCTGAAGAGCCTTTGTCAGGGAGATCGTTATGCCGGCTTTTAGGCCGGGACGTCTGTTCCGATGAAAAAGGTCGTTGTTTTAATAATACCACGTGATCTGCATCTGTGCCAGGCCGCTAACAGGGTATTTTGGACCCTAAAACAGAGATAGGAATATAAGAAAAGGCATAAAAAAGCCTTGTCGGCCGCATGGATAGCGGGTATAAAAGAGTTGCGATCAAACAAATCTTTTAACCGGCAAGGTGAGATCATGATACGACAGACTGTTTTAGGATTCAAGCTGGAAAGAACGGAAGAAGAGTTAACGGCCCATGGGGGTTTAGCCTTGATGGCGGAATACAATCATGGGCTCAAGCTGAGGGCGTTGGTGGACAGATATTTGCCTGGACCTGGGAGCAACCGCGGATATTTCCCTTCGGTATTTGTGGATAGCCTGGTGTTAATGTTACAGGGTGGCGGAAGGAGTTTAGAAGATTTGAGGGTATTAGAGCGTGAGGGAGCGCTCACGAGATTAATGGGTATGGAGGGTCTCCCCGATCCTGACACGGTGGGAGATTGGTTGCGACGGATGGGAGAAGAGGATCAGGGGCAAGCGGGATTGATCGGGCTTGGGCAGGTACGCGATAAGCTCAATGAGCGGATATTGCGGCGGGATGGGATAGACGAATACACCTTGGATGCGGATGCGACACAGTGTAACGTCTCACATTAATCTGACTCGAATTTCT
>JACQBY010000026.1 GCA_016201875.1 Nitrospirota bacterium | reverse complement strand
TAATACTACAGCGGATTTTTTACAAATATACCCTTTTATCCGTCATTCCGGCATGTTTTAAGCCGGAATCCAGTGACTTTGCCTGCGTATTTTCTTCAAAACACCTGGATTCCCGATAGAAGCATTCGGGAATGACGAAAAGTGCCGCTGTAGTACTAAGAAAGGCAAATAAACGTGAGCAAAGTAAATTTAAAAAGGAAATCAAAAACAGATTGGAAACGGGTTGACGCTCTGGATGATCAAGCAATTGATTATTCTGAAAATCCGGAACTAGAGAACGCGTTTTTTGAAAAAGCTGTCCTCAAAATGCCAGAGCCTAAGACCCTTGTAACTATACGGCTTGACCGAGATATTCTAGAATGGTTTAAAAAACAGGGACCGAAATATCAAACCCGAATTAACGCGCTTCTTCGCGCCTATGTTGAGGCCAAAAAAAGAAAAGCAAGTTAATCTCTTTTAAATTACCAGTCAACAACATCCTTTACTTTATCAGTACCGCGTTCGCTACCAAGCTAGCTAATCGCAAAAAACAGAAGATTTCTACCAGTATTCAATAGATTGTACCAACTTGAATTTCCGATGACTCGTAGGTAGGTGGAGTCTTTGAGGGGGTAAGCAGTGCGGGGAACTGCCCCAGGGGATAAATTAACGGTAGAGTCTGGAAAACGCCAACCTGTTTTGCAGGGTCGGGATTTCCCCTTGTCATTTACCATGGGAGCCAGCGACTGGCCGCCCTTCCTCTAAATCGAGGAGGTCCACCCAGGTTTTAACATCTTCCCTTTCCGGGGCGATCTTGTTCCGCAAGCTTAAAAAGTATTGCAGGCTTTCCGGGTTGTCAGGCTGTCGGCCAAGAAACGCTTCATTCCATTGATGGATCTCTTCCGGGCTTCGTTTATGGGCATTTTGTTTAACCCGGTCCGCCAGCTGCGCGTCACCCAATTTTTGCGCTACCTCATAAAATGCCGCATCGTTAATTTCCAGAAATTCAAGAAGCCGTTTATCCAGGGGACAGGGATATATGTTAAGCCTGTTTTATCGTACAGATGACCGTGTTGTTTTCGTTCAAACCATCGACAGTGGCCTTTAAATCCATCATCTTATAAAGATAATCGAGGATCGGCTGGGTAACGACCTCTCCGGGAACAAGAAGAGGGATTCCGGGTGGGTAAACCGTAATGATTTCAGAAGCGATTTTTCCTACGGAATCTTCGAGTTTGAGATACTCCGGGTCGGTGAAAAAGGCTTCACGGGGGGTCATCACCGATTGGTTTTTAAACTGGGGGAGCCCGATAGATTCCAGCGGCGAGATTTGATGCCCTTTGTAATAATCTTTCGCCATCTCTTTTAACGCTTCGGTCAGGCGGTTTAAATCGTCTTTTCTGTCGCCGATACTGACAATCACCAGAATGTGGAACGGATCGGCCATTTCAACCTGAATCCCGTATTTGGTGTTTAAGATAGCAGAGGCCTGAAACCCTGACAGCCCCAGATCTTTGACCGAGATCGTCAGCTTGGTGACATCGAGATCGCCAACGTTTGAGAACAGGGAGTTTTTCAAGGTATCCTTCCCGAAACAGCCGACCCCTTGAATTTTATTGATCTTTATCCTGGCCTCTTCCGAAAGTTTTATCGCTTTATCGAGGAGCTTGAACCCTTCTGTCGCCATTTGCATCCGGGCCAGGTCAAGAGAAGCCATTAAAATATAAGAGGGGCTGGTCGTCTGTGAAAATTTCAGGACATTCGTTAAGGTCGTATAATCGACCCGGGGACCCTGGGCATGAAGCATCGAGGCCTGGGTCATTCCGCCGATGATTTTATGCGTGCTCTGGACCGTCAGGTCCGCTCCTGCTTCCATGGCGGATATCGGCAGGTCGGGATGAAATTTAAGATGAGGTCCATGCGCCTCGTCGACCAGGACAACCAGTCCTTTTTCATGCGCATAGGGAATAATGCGCTCAAGATCGGCACAGATACCGTAATAATTTGGGCTGGTTAAAAAAATCGCTTTTGCCCCCTGAGGGACATATTCTTCAATCGCGGCTTTAGTTTCTTCAAAGGTGACATTGAGCGAAATTTTCAGCTGTTCATCGACACCCGGGGAAAAAAAGAAAGGCTGAGCGCCGCTTAAGATTAAACCGGCTAAAACCGATTTATGAGCGTTTCTCGCAATAATGACCTTATCGCCCGGATTGCAGACTGTCATCATCATGGCATGATTGCCGCCGGTCGTTCCGTTCACGAGGAAATAGGACCTTTGGGCGCCGTAGGCTTTTGCGGCCAGAGCCTGAGCTTCTTTGATTACCCCTTTTGGTTTTTGAAGGGAGTCCACCTCGTCAAGGGTGGTCAGGTCAATGGAGAATATCCTGGGGCCGACAAATTTTCGGAAACGGGTAGATATTCCCTTGCCGCTTTTATGTCCGGGGGTATGAAACGATACTTTTTTGGATTCTGCCAGGTTGACCATGGCATCGAAAAGGGGGGTTTTAAACTGATCATCCCCTGATCCATCAATAAAGGGGGGCTCTGGAACGTCGCCTGGCATCTATTTCAGTGATAGGTAAAGAGGGGCGTGTTGTCTTCAATGATCCGCTCAGTTTTTTCAATTCGCTGACGAATATGTTTGGGAAGCAAAAACTGCCCCTGATGGATCTCTCCATGATAATATTGAAGCTCGCCTTTTATGGTTCGCCCGATTTTTTCATCAATCGACTGAGGAGAAAGAGATTGGGGATCGACCTCTTTAGAAGCCATGGCAAATCCCCATGGAAGACCGAAAGAAGGGATACAGGCCTGATAAGGAGAAACAACGGGAAAAACAGTCTTCAGGGTCTGATAGACGGCGCTGAAATTCAAGAGCGCGTTCGCCGAGGTGGTTCCCGCCTGAAGCGAAATTACCCCGTTTTTGGTCAGACGATTAAAGACGATTGAATAAAACTCCTTGGTATAAAGCAGGTAGGCAGGCCCTTCTTCAACCGGTTCGGAAATGTCGATAATGATGACATCGTACATATCTTTGGTCTCTTCAAGATATTTGCGCGCATCCAGGTAGCGGAGCTCCACCCTCGGGTCTTCAAACGAACCCTGGTGCCAGGCCGGAAGGAGCTCTTTGCAGCTTTCGACCACTTCCTGGTCAATATCGACCATTAACACATATTCAACCGATTTGTGCCTGAGAATTTCACGGATCGTCGCCCCTTCCCCTCCCCCGACAACAAAAGCCCTTTTGGGATTGGGGTGGGTTAACATCATCGGATGGACCAGCGCTTCGTGGTAGATAAACTCATCCACCTCGCTCGACTGCATCTTTCCATCCAGAACAAGGCAATCGCCGTAGCTCTTGGTCCGCATGATCTCCATTTTTTGGAATTTCGTCTGCCTGGAGTACAGGATCGTTTCAAGCCCGTGGATATGACCTTCCTCGGGACTTAAAAAATCATGGAACCATTTGTAATTCTTCGGCTCTGCCATAAGGCGCTACTTCTTTCAGTGGCTTGTGGGGAAG
>JACQBY010000025.1 GCA_016201875.1 Nitrospirota bacterium | reverse complement strand
AGGTCATAAAGAGGGATATGATGAAATACCGGAAGCGAAAGCCTATATCAAAATAGAACCGGAGGAGTGTATCGAAGTTGTACAAAGAATTTACCAAGTTGCCCGGGAGGAAATGATCAAAGCGGTTCGGGGAAGAAGAAATGAGGCCAGGAGCATGGGAATGGTGGTGTGCCGGAGGGTGGGGGGCATGAAATTAGAGGAAATTGCCCGGTTATTTGGAGTAGAAAAATATACGACTGTGAACAGTGCGATACGAAGAATGACCAAAGAGATAGAGGCGGGAGGAGAAGCAAGAAAGCAATATGAAAAGATTAAGAAATTTTTTATTGAGAGTCATGACCAGATTTGACCCCTCGGGCACCCCTCGGGCAAACATTGAGGACTTTATTGAATGAAGGAGAAGCTTTGCCGGTTTTGGCAGGTTTCAAGAATCTGATGGATCTCAAGGAGATCCTCCTGGGAAATCTGGGTAAATTGAACGCCGCATTGAAAGCCAGCCTCTTTTCTGCCGGCCCCTTTTCCCGACCAGACGACCTCCGCGGAAAATTCGATCTGACGGGCGTAATAAAATAACCGCATCTGCAGAAGGGTCCCCGCCTTGAGAAAAACCGGAGAGGTAAACATCACCCCTCCTCCCACAAGGGAGCAGGTTTGAAGGTGAATCCGTTCTTGATCCATTTCCGGGAGAAGCACTCTCAAGTCGGTTTTAAGTTCAACAGGGAGCCTTCGAAATCGACGGCGGATTGCCTCAGGTTCAGTATGTGTTTCCATAAAACCAAGTATACCAGAAAAAAATAAAAATGGATCCCGTCAGCCTTTGAGAAATAATTCATTTTACGAATAGATCAATCCTTCGGGGATTGATCTATTCGCCAAACCTTGAATTTCATGGCGGAGATGACTTTTCTATTTTTTGTAGACCTTGTCATGTTCCCGTACGACATCCCTTACCTTCACGCCAATAGTCTCTCCCGCCTCCGCTGTTTCAATGCTTTGATGGTCCATCTCCATCGACTCGATTACCTGCTCAAAATCGGTGGTATGTCCTTTGAAGTGTATGGTATCTCCAATATGGAGATTGCCGGCCTCCAGCTCAATAATGGCCACACTGGAATGATTGTAATAATGGGTCACTTTCCCAACGAGAAGACCGGAAGGAGGCGCGGGGGGAACCCTCTCCTCCGTCGTGGCAATAGAAACGAAGGTTTCCCGGATGATAGAAACAACGGGCCCGGCGGCGGGCGGTTTTTTTATCGCGGCGGGTTTCTTTACAGGTTTTAATGAGGTTTTCTTTTTTCCGGCAGATGCGACCGCCTTTTTTTTGGCCGCCGGTTTTTTTGCTTTTTTCCCGGGGGCGGCCTTTCGGGTCTTTTTTGCGGCGGTCGTTTTCTTAACAGATTTTGGTTTTACAGATTTTAGCGAGGTTTTCTTTTTTCCGGCAGTTGATACAGCCTTTTTTTTGGCCGCCGGTTTTTTTCTGACGCTTTTTGAAGATTTGGTTTTTGCTTTCATCACAACCTCCTCATGGATAATCCGGTTATTAAAATCACAATGGGCAATTTATTTTTGTTCCGTCTAGTTCGTTCAGAATGAATTAAAGGATTCTTGAGTGTTATTTTGTTCGTATTTAAGTGTATCAGAAAAAAACAAAAAAAGGCTTTATCAACAAATCAGGATTATTTTAGGTTGATTTGGGACAGATTTCAAGTTAAGTTATACCGGATAGAGGTCAAATATAAGAAAAGGGGGTGTTTATGAAAAATCCGCTCGACACGGTTTCCGGTTTCAGGAACGATTGTTTCAGGTTTTATTTTAACAGGCATTCTTTACATGATCGTCAGATCATTGGTTTAAATCATTGATTGAACATTTTAATTTATAGCAGAAAGGATTAAAGATGATGTCATTTACCATAGAGTTGATCTATCGATGGGGGCATGTTCTTGCGGGGATTACATGGATCGGTCTTTTGTATTATTTTAATTTTGTTCAGGTCCCTTTTTTAAAGGCTGTTTCTCCGGAGACCAAAGCCGAAGCGTTTAAACATCTCGTTCCCCGGGCCCTCTTCTGGTTCCGGTATGCCGCACTGGCGACCTGGTTGTTCGGCGTCCTGATTTTAATGAACAAGGGGATTCTCGGAGATGCGTTCCTCCTCCGCGGTCCTTCAGCCGTGATCGGCATGGGGGCCTGGCTGGGAACGATCATGTTCCTGAACGTCTGGGGAATTATCTGGCCCAACCAGAGAAAAGTGCTGGGGCTTGTTTCGGCGACTCCCGAGCAAAAAACAAAGGCGGCGCGTCTGGCGTTTCTGGCTTCCAGAACCAATACGATGCTTTCCATTCCGATGCTCTTTTTCATGGCCAGTTCAAGCCACGGGGCATCGATATTCTTTTAGTCTGAGATTTAAATAAAATAAAAAAGGGCAATGTTTCATTGCCCTTTTTTATTTTATTCCTGCCATTGGCGCCGGTTAAAAACCGTTATATTTCAACAGTTCATAGAGTTCTTTCCGTGTCTGCATTTTTTTGAGCAATGGTTTTTGCGTCCCCGCCTTCTTTAATGTCTGATAGGCTTCTCCCATCGATTTCATCATGACCCGGAATGCCGTCATCGGAAAGAGGACAATCGCATATCCCATCGATTCAAACTGTTTAACGGTCAAATAAGGGGTCTTGCCAAACTCTGTCATATTCGCCATCAGGGGAGCGTTGACTTTTCTGGCAAACGCCTCAAATTCTTTAACGGTTTCCAGCGCCTCCGGAAAAATAATATCGGCTCCGCAATCAGCATACCGCTTTGCCCGCTCCACCGCATCGTTCAGGCCGGTGACCCCTTTTGCGTCGGTCCTGGCGATAATCACAAACCCGGATGATTTTCTGGCCCGGACGGCGTCGCGGATCTTCTTTCCCATCGCTTTGACCGTTACGAGTTCTTTTCCCGGGAGGTGTCCGCACCGTTTGGGAAATTGCTGATCTTCAATCTGAATCCCTGAGACGCCGCTTTTTTCAAATATCGAAACCGTTTTCCCGATATTTTTGAATCCCGTGTCGGCGTCGACAACGGCGGGAATAGAAATAATGCCGGTGATCAATTTCGCCTGCAGGGCCACCGTTTCGAGAGGAAGAAGCCCCTTGTCGGGAAGTCCGGCGAGCCCGTTTGAAACCCCTGCGCCTGAAATATAAACGGCATGAAACCCCGCCGCTTCGGCCAGTAATGCCGAGGCCCCGTTAAAAACACCGGGGAGGACCAGGGTTTTATTTTTCAGGATGGATAAGAAAGAGGGTTTGTTTTTCACTGAAGGCTCTCTGCCGGCAATTGACAGAGGTTAAGGAGGTGGCCGATATCTTCCTGTTTTTCCACCGTCCAGAGAGCGTCCAGGATCCCGTTCAACTGCCGGTCGTCAAACAAATGTTTTCCCAGCCGTTTGAATTTTCTCTCCACCTCATTGTCGGTTAGCGGATTTTTGGGATGCCCTTTCGGGTAAAGAATCTTCTTCGTAAAGGTTTTGCCTGATTTCATCACAATAGAGACTTCATTGGGGATTCCCTCCGGATATTCTTTATCCATCTCTTTATCCCAGATTACTTTAATTCTTTTTAAAAACCGAAGGACCGTTTTGTCATAAAAGCGCTCTTCCGCAAACTGATCGAGTCCGACCTCTCCATCGATTAAGGCGATCCCCACGGTATAGGGAAGGGAGTGGTCGGCGGTTTCCCGGCTGACGGGGGTCCATTTCTCTTTTTCACTTCCGATAATTTCAAAACTGGCCTGCGGGGTTTTAATGAGGACCGAAACAATCGCATCGATCCCTCCGTCATGGACAACCTCCGGATGGAGATCCAGAGCCGCCTGGATAGCGCTTTGAGAATGATATTCCGCGGGATAATATTTGATATACGAGTCCATAATCCGGAAAGGTTTCTCTTTTCCTCCGAAAGAAGAGGGGGTCAGCCCGATAGGGCCTGAAACAATTTTTAAAAATCCCTTTTCTCCCTCAAAAATCGGCGCGGGTCCGGTCATCCCATGTTTAACCAGGAGGGCGGAAAAAACGCCGTTCCGGGCCGCATTGGCAAAAGCGGCTCCCTTCCACATCGAAAGCTCGCCAACCCGGGTCTGCCTCAGGGCATTGTTGGCCACTCCCGCGATACCGACCGCGTGGACCATCTCTTCTTGGGTCAGGTCCATGAGTTTTGCCGCGGCCAGAGTGGTTGAGAAAGCGCCGTAGGTGACATGGTCCCATCCCCTCGACCTCAAACTCGCTTCGTCGCAGAAGCGGCACTGAATTTCATAGGCGGCGAGCAGTGCGGTTAACATTTTTTCCCCGCTGGCATGTTCCGCTTCGGCAATCGCGAGAACCGCCGAAAGGTTATCGCTGGGATGGGCCGGTTCCAATGAAAGGTAGGTATCGTTATAATCGAGGTACCGGATCAGAAGGCCGTTTGCAAAAGCGGCAAAATCGGGCGTGGTTTTATGCTCTTTTCCAAATAAGGTGGCCCCGTAGGGGGAGAAAATATGGAGCCCCATCTCGCGGACGATCCGGGCCGGTTCGCTATGGAAAGCTCCCATGGCGCATCCGAACGAATCGATGATCCTCCGTTTAAGCTCATGGACCGTTTTTCGCGGGATCGCCTCATATCGAAGCGATCTGGTAAAATCGCTCAGAGTCTCCGCCAGGGTTTTCATTTCATTTCCCCTTTTTTACAAATTTCTTTCCAGAGGGATAAAATTCCTTTTTGCCTCAGGCTGTCGGTCTTTAATAAGACCGGAGGATTTTTTGAAATCCCTTCCTGAAAAGTCTCCCTTAAAATATCCATCTGAATGCCGGCTCCCTCCATATCCGATTTATTTAACACCAAAATATCGGCAATTTCAAATAATCCCCCTTTTAAGGCCTGAATGTCATCGCCTGTGCCGGGCATCAGAACCAGAACGACCTGATCGACCAGCGTCCGGACCCTGACATCATTTTGTCCCGCTCCGGCGGTCTCAATCAAGGTAATATCTCCCCCCATCGCATCGAGGACCCGCATCATTTCAGGAAGGCCCGGGGCGATCCCCCCGTGGGGCCCTTTGCTCGAAAGACTCCGGATAAAGACCCCCCGGTCTTCGTAGTAGCGGCGCATCCGTATCCGGTCTCCCAGGAGGGCTCCCCCCGAAAAGGGGCTCGTGGGGTCAACGGCCAGAATCGCCACTTTTTTGCCCGCTTTCCGGATCTCTCCCGTCAGGGCTGAAATCAGGGTGCTTTTTCCGCAGCCCAGCGGTCCGGTAATGCCGATCCTGAGCGCTTTCCCTTTAATTGCTTTCAGGCGCGATAAAAGAGGGATGACCGAAGGATTGCGGTTTTCAATCAGGGTTAATATCTGTCCGACGGTCCTCTCGTCACCCTTCCTGATTTTTTTGATGATTTCCGGAATATTCATAGGGAAATGGAAGACGGGGGTTTCAGGGCTTCTTCACGGCTAAACGATTGCCATTATTATTTTAATAACTCTTTTGAAATAATCAACCGTTGAATTTCGGAGGTCCCTTCTCCGATTTCACACAAACGGGCGTCTCTGAAATACCGTTCGAGCGGGAAGTCTTTCATATACCCCGAACCGCCATGGATCTGGATCCCTCTCGTGGTCGCCCGCATGGCGGCTTCGGAGGCATAAAGTTTTGCTTCCGAGGCTTCAAGATGGTAGGGGAGGCCGGAATCTTTTAAAAAAGCGGCATGATAAACAAGAAGCCGCGCCGCCTCGATTTCCGAAGCCATTTCGGCGAGCATAAACCCGATCGCTTCATGTTCTCCGATCGGTTTTTTAAACTGTTTCCGTTTTTTTGAATATTGAATGGAGTCTTCAAGAGCGGCCCTGCCAAGTCCCACTGCCATCGCTCCAATCCCGATTCTCCCGCCGTCAAGGATCTGAAATGCCTGCCGGAGCCCCTGATGGATCTCTCCGATAAGGTTTTCCTCTGGAATCCGGACATCTTCAAGAATGAGAGAAGCGGTGTCGCTCGACCGGACCCCCAGTTTATTCTCCGGTTTTCCTGTGGAGAAACCCGGAGTCCCTTTTTCGACGATAAAAGCGGAGACGCCATCCGGGTTTTGTCCGGTTGTCCGGGCCATGATCACATAAACACCCGCGGTCGATCCCTGGGTAATAAACTGCTTTCTCCCGTTGAGGGTCCACTGGTTATTTTTAAGTGCGGCTCTGGCGGCGAGGGCCCCCGCGTCGCTCCCCGATTCAGGCTCGGTCAGGCCCCAGGCGCCAAGCGTCTTCCCGGTGGCCAGAAGAGGAAGATACTTCTTTTTTTGAGCGTCATTGCCGAACCGGAGAATATGAGAGGAACAGAGGGAATTATGCGAGGCGACAATCAGGGCCAATGAACCGTCGATCCGGGCGATCTCCTCGAGAATGATGGCCGCCTCCATGGCCCCCATTCCCGCTCCCCCATACTCCTGGGGGGTGAAGATGCCGAGCAGGTTCAATGCGGCAATTTTGGGGATCAACTCCCATGGGAATTCCGCCGATTCGTCCCGGTGGGCGGCGTTGGGGTGAATCTCTTTAAGAGTGAAATTTTTGATAGTCTTTTTGAGTAAGAGCTGTTCCTGGCTTAATTCAAAATCCATGGTTATGCCCCCAGTTGTTTCTTCAGGGTGGAGACAATATCTTCCAGAGAAGCCCCCGGCGTAAAAATCGAAAGAAGGCCCATTTTAAGCAATTTGGTTTTATCTTCTTCGGGGATAATCCCTCCGCCAAAAACCTTAATCTCTTCAGCATGACATTTTTTTAAAAGCTTAAGGACTTTTTTAAAAAGGATCATATGGGCGGCGGAATGGATGGAGATGCCGATCGCCCGGGGATCTTCCTGGATGGCCGCGCGGACGATCTCTTCGGGAGAATTATGAATGCCGAGATAAACCACCTCAAACCCGGCATCCCGGAGGGCCTGGGCGATGATCTTGATCCCCCGGTCATGGCCGTCCAGGCCGATTTTCGCCACCAGGATTTTAATGGGCCCGGAGGCGGTCTTTTTTATTTTACGTTTTACGGGACTCAAGAGTAAACCGCCTGTCTGCCGGTAATCATTGTTTTCTGAAAACGTCAAATGGTATAACACCAGTATAACATTTGCTTTTCTCTTTGTAAAAAAGGAGATTGTCCATCAACGACATCCCGCAAAACTCGTGGTATCATAAATAGGGCATTTCTGAAAATGGAGTGAAAGAATGAAGAAGAAAGAATTGGGCCGGCCTGTCTATTTTGTCGCCGGGGGGGTCAGTCAATTTGCCAAGACAAGGCAGGATTTGACTTTCGGCGCCATGGTCAAAGAGGCCACCGATCAGATGGTCGAAGGGCTGAATCTCCCTTATGGAAAGTTCCTTGAGATCCTAAAAAAAAGGGGAGGGACAAAAGCCTCTTATTTCTCCGACCATTTTACCCGCCAGCTGATGGCCGGTGTGATGGGACAGGATATCCAGGGGTTCTGTCCCCTTTCTTCCAACCGGGTTGAGGGGGGCGGGGCGACCGGCGGGATCTGTTTTCAAGAGGCCTGTAAGGAGATTGCCTCCGGCTATATGGATATTTGCGTGGCTTTTGGCTTTGAGACGATGAGCCATGTCCGGACCTGGAAAGGGAATGAATTCATCGCCCTCGCTTCGGACACCGATTTCGATTATCCGGTCGGAGGTTTTTATAGCGGTTATTACGCCATGATGGTTACCCGGCATATGTACGAATTCCAGACGACGGTCGAGCAGATGGCCATGGTTTCAGTTAAAAACCATATTAATGCCTTTTATAATCCATACGCCCAGAAAAGGGAGCGGTTGACCATCGGCGATGTCAGAAACTCGGAGATGGTGGCCTGGCCTTTAACCCGCCGGGATATCTGCGTCATGTCCGACGGCGCCGCAAGCTGTCTGGTTGTTTCCGAAGAAGGGCTCGAAGAGATTATACAGGCCGGAGGAAAAATTGACGGGGTTGTCAAGGTCACGGGAATCGGGAGAGGAACCGATGCGATGCGGATGGCCGACAGGCCCCATGACCAGGTGATGTTGCTCCCCTGGGAGAAGAAAACCGATTATAAAGGGCTGAAATATCCAGGAGTCCATTCATTCCGGGCGGGGAGGGTGGCAGCCAAAGAGGCTTATGAGATGGCCGGAATCACCGATGCCCTGGAAGAGCTTGATTTTATCGAACTTCATGATGCCTATACCTCTTCAGAAATTCAAACCTATGAAGACCTCGGGCTCTGTAAATATGGAGAAGGGGGTAAATTCGTTGAAAACGGGAATTCGTTTTTAAAAGGAATTGACTATGGGCTGAATCTGGCGCAACCGGGGAAACTGCCGGTAAATCCCTCGGGAGGGTTAATCGCCTGCGGACATCCGGTCGGCGCCACGGGTTTGATGCAGGCGGTCTTTTCTCTCTGGCAGCTTCAGGGGACGATTAAAAAGCATTTCGGGACTGAAACCCTTCAGATTCCGGAAGCAAAGAACGGACTCTGGCATTCCCATGCCGGGACGGGAACGTATGTCACAGTGACCATAGGAAAAAAAGTTTAAGGGAGGCTCGGAATGGGTAATATTTTAAAGGAAGAACTGGGAAAGATCGAATCGTTATTAAAGGGGGGTGCCTCCAAAATAGAACCTTTACTCTATGAACAGAGTTATGAGGTCGAGTACCTGATGAGCCATGGACAGGATTCCCCATTTTTTATCGCGCTGGCCTTTGAAAAGTTATTGGGGACCCGATGCAAGGCCTGTCAGCACACCTATGCCACCCCCAGGCCGTTCTGCATGAATTGCGGAAAAGCATGTGACTGGGTTGAACTGCCGGCGGCCGGAAAAATTCATTCTTTTACCATCTGCCATTTTGGTTCCGAAGAATTCCTTAAAGAAACCCCCTACATGTTAGTTCTGGTCGAGTTCGAAGGGTGCAACACCCTGTTTTTAAGCAGGCTCAGAGGGGTGGATCAGGCCCGGGCCGGGTTAGATTTGATTGGAAAGCGGGTAGGGGTAAAATTCAATCCGGCTTTAAAAGATAAATTAGAGTTCATGAGAAAAAGAAAAATACATTATAAAAGAACCAAAGCCCTTTCTCCCGAAGAAAAGGAATTAATTAAGAGGATGGAAATCAGGACTTCAGACATCTGGTTTGAACCTGCATAACATGAAAAAGCCTCTCTGGACCCCCTCAAAAGAAACCATCAAAGAGGCCAATATCACCCGATTCATCGGGGAGATCAATCAACAGCATTCCCTTAAAATACAATCTTACGACCCACTCTATCGCTGGTCGGTGGACCAGAGCGAAGCGTTCTGGCGCGCCATCTGGGAGTTTGGCGGAATCAAAGCCTCCCGCAAATCCGACACGGTAATCGACTCCCCCGGCAGATTCCCCGGCACAAACTGGTTCAAGGGGGCCAGACTGAATTTTGCCGAAAACCTTCTTAAGGTGAGAGACGATCATCCGGCCTTTATCTTCCGGAATGAAGCCGGGAAGAGAATGTCTCTGACATACGCGGAACTCTATGAGGCGGTCGCCCGTCTGGTCCGGCCCCTTCGGGAAGCCGGGATTGTCCCCGGAGACCGTATCGTTGCCTATATGCCCAACTTAATGGAGACAGCCATCGCCATGCTTGCCGCGACAAGCCTCGGCGCCCTCTGGTCCTCCTGCGGCACCGAGCTGGGGCCCTCGGCTGTTCTGGACCGTTTTGGCCAGCTGGAGCCGAAAGTTCTATTTACCGTGGCAGAATATCCTTATCGGGGGAAGAATTTTAACGTGTTGGACAGGGTTAAAATGATCGCCGAAGGAATCCCGTTGCTCGAAAAAATCATCGTGGTCCCTTATATGGCAGAGAAACCCGACATCAGCGGGATCGCTCATTCGGTCCTTTATTATGACTTTGTGTCGCGGGAAAAAAACCTGGAAATACAATTTGAACAGCTCCCCTTTGATCATCCGGCCTATATCATGTTTTCGTCGGGGACGACCGGAAAACCGAAGTGCATGGTCCAGGGGGCGGGGGGAGTCCTCATCAATCACCTGAAGGAGCTGATCCTCCATACCGATCTCAAATCCCGGGACCGGATATTCTATATCACCACCCCGAGCTGGATGATGTGGAACTGGCTGTTAAGCGGTTTGAGCACGGGAGCCACCCTGGTCTTATACGACGGCAATCCGGGCTATCCCGACTGGAGGGCCCTCTGGGAGATCGTCCAGAAAGAAAAAATCACCATCTTTGGCTGCAGCGCCAGTTATATCAACATGCTCAAAGGGGCGGGCGCCAAACCTGGAAAAGTTTATGATCTATCCGCATTGCGGGAGATCTCTCAAACCGGATCGTCCCTTTCGTCCGAGGGGTTCGACTATGTCTATCGTGAAATCAAAGCGGATCTCCATCTGAATTCCATCTCCGGCGGGACGGATATCAATGGCTGTTTTGCCGCCGGGACACCCGTACAGCCTGTCTATGCGGGTGAATTGCAGGGCCCGGCTTTAGGGATGAAAGTAAAGGCCTACAACGAAAAGGGGGAGGGCGTGGTGGATCAGCAGGGAGAACTGGTTTGTGAGGCCCCGGCCCCTTCGATGCCCCTCTATTTCTGGAAAGACCCGGAGGGTAAAAGGTACCGGGAGGCTTACTTCCGGGATTATCCCGATGTTTGGCGGCATGGGGATTGGATCATCATCCACAGCGATACCGGAGGAATCACCTTCTCAGGCCGTTCCGACTACACCTTAAAACCATCCGGAGTACGGATAGGCGCCGCCGAAATATATAATGTGGTCGAAGGATTAAAAGAGGTTGCCGACAGCCTCGTGGTGGGACAGGATTGGAAAGGGGACCAGCGGGTCATCCTCTTTGTGAAACTTGCCGCGGATTTTCAACTTACGGAGGATTTAAAAAACAAGATCAAAAAAGCGATTACCCGGGAGGCCTCGCCCCGGCATGCCCCGGCCATCATCCTGGAGGCCCCGGACATCCCTTATACTTTTAATATGAAAAAGGTTGAAAGTGCGGTAACGAACCTCATCCATGGGAGACCGGTGACCAATCGAGAGGTTCTGGTTAACCCGGAATCGCTCGATTTCTATCAAAAAATCCTTCCCAGGCTTCAGCAGGAATAAACGCTCTCCAAGACTACGCCTACCGAACTTAATTATTTAGCGATAGAAGAGGTCTCTGAGGATGGAGTTCCCTTTGGAGCTAATGCCGTATCCGACCGGACCTTCATTACGATAAATCCGGTGATCACGAGCGCCAGTAAAACCCCTAAGACCCCCAGACTGATTCTTAGAAGGGCAACGGATTCCTTATCTTCCTGATCCGGCCGGGTGCGCCTGACCGGTCTTGCTGGTTTTTCCGGTTGAGCTGGCGGGACCTTTTCAACCGGTGGGTTGATTTTTTTGATGGCTTTTTGAACCGGTTCCTTGACGGGAATAACCGGCCTGTTGACCAGGGCTCCTGGCTGGATTTGAGTGAGCTTTTCCAACTCTTCAAGGTTCATTTTTATTTCAACAGGGTAAAGGCTCCCCACATAGGCAGAGAGCTCTTTGACCGTGGGGATGCCGCTCGATCCTTTGAGAAAATGTGTCAACGCTTCTTCAAACTCTCCGGCATTCTGAAATCGCTCTTCAGGGTTCCGGGCCAGGGCTTTCAGAAGAATCGCGTCGATGGTCTTTGGCAGAAACGGCTTGATGGAAGAGGGAGGGGGTATCTCGGTTTTCCGAATCTTTTCAATCGTGTCAATCTCGTTTTCCCCTTTGAACAGCCTTTTTTCCGTCAACATTTCATGCAGAACAATCGCAAGGGAAAAAATATCAGAGCGTTGATCGACCTGCTTTCCCCAGGCCTGCTCGGGAGAAAAATAAGCGAGTTTTCCTTTGAGCGTTCCCGTCCGGGTATGATGATTCGAAGAGGCGGCCTTGGCAATCCCGAAATCGACCAGCTTCACATCGCCATTATACCCAATCAGAATATTTTGAGGGCTGATATCCCGGTGGACGATTCCCAGCGGTTTTCCTCCGGAGGTTATCCCCTGGAAGGCATAATCCAGGCCGGCCGCAATTTTTGAAGTAATATAAATGGCAAGGCCCCCGGGTATCGGGACCTTCGCTTTTTTCCCTTTCGAGAGTATTTCGGAAAGGTTCTTCCCCATAATAAATTCCATGGTGATAAAATAAGCTCCTTCCACAACCCCGAAATCATAAATCTGGACAACATGAGGATGGGTAATCTGAGCGGCCAGTTTGGCCTCGTTGATAAACATTTCGACAAATTCTTTGTTGTTTGTCAGGTGGGGAAGAATCCGTTTAATGGCCAGAATTCTTTCGAATCCCATCACGCCAACCTGTCTGGCAAGAAAAAGCTCCGCCATGCCGCCGGTGCCGATTTTTTTTAAGAGACTATAATTTCCAAATCTTTCAGGTTGACTCATTTTTTACCAGAGTGATGGACGCAACTTAAAGAATACCCTAAAATCAGAGGTTGTCAAAATGGGGTCTGGCCATCCCAATTAAAGTATCTTTAGGTGAAAAAAAACTCCCGGCCTGCCATGAAAATGGCAAGCAGGGAGCTGTCAGGTTTTTCTAGAACCCCCTCTCTCGGACTATTTCAAATCCTTGAGAACTTCCTGGACATCCAGCGGCGCCAGGACGATCTCGATCCGGCGGTTCTGGGCCCGTCCCTGGGGGGCGTCATTGTTAGCCACGGGGTGGAAAGGCCCGTATCCAACCGCCGAGAGACGGTTTCCATCCACAGCGGCATCCTCCTGCAGGAAACGGAGCACATTGGTCGCCCGCTGGGTTGAGAGCTCCCAGTTCGTCGGGAATTGGTTTCGAAGCGATTCGCCAATCGGAATGTTATCGGTGTATCCTTCGATCCGGATCTCCTTATCCTTGACGTTGCTGAGGATATCCCCTACTTTTTTTAAAATTTCTTTTCCTTTTGCCTTGATCTCCGCATGACCGGAGTCGAATAGCACCTTTTCGACTAAATTGACTGAAAGCCTGTTTCGGATCTGGGTGACCTTGATCTCTCCTTTTTCGATCTCCCCCTTGAGGTCTTTCACCAGATTATCGTAGGTTCCCTTGAGACGGTTGATCTCATCATCCTTCTCTTTTTTAATGGCTTCTGTCTGCCGCGCCATCTGGGCTATTTTGTCGGTGAGTTCCGCCATTTCCCGATCGAGTGACTCCTTTTTTCCCTCGATATCCCCTTTTTGGGATTGGAGCGCCGAGATCTCTCCCTGAAGTTTCATCTTTTCTGCTGTCAGCTCGCTCTCCAGGGAGGCCTTCTGGGATTTTAGTCCGGTAATTTCGTCCTGGAATCTGGCTCGTTCTGTGGCGCTACTTTCTTCCAGCTCCAGATATTTGGACTTTGAAACACAACCTGAGCTCAAGACAAAAATCAGGACGATAACCATCGCCTCCGGAACCCTTTTTCGAAAGTATTTCGCACAGCGCTTCATCATGGAACCTCCTTATGATAATTAGATTATTGCTAAACCCTGTTGTAAGCAGTTTATTTGCAATTCTTTATTATACCTTTTATAGGTTTTCAAATATTTTTTCAACAAATTACGTTAGCAGGTTTTCTATTCATTGTTAAACAAGTAATCCGGTGCATCTTCCGGACGCCCATGCCCATTGAAAATTAGGCTCCTCAGCAGAATTTGTGGGTTGTTTCCGGTTCTGGCAGATTACCAAGTGTATGATATAAGGCGATTTGTAGGTTTTCTACCGACCGAAAACCGTATGCTTTTCTCATGGTCAGTTTCGCCTTGAGGTTAAATCC
>JACQBY010000050.1 GCA_016201875.1 Nitrospirota bacterium | reverse complement strand
TGGGGTCAGGTCTTGAAAAATAAGTATTACTCTGATAGTGTTCTAACATGGCTCGCCCCTTACGTATTGAATATCCCGGTGCCCTCTACCATGTCACCACGCGCGGCAATGCCCGCGGAAAAATCTTCTTCTCCGATGAAGAGCGGCATCTTTTCTTATCGATTCTCAGATCAGTCGTGCATCGCTATCATTGGGTCTGCTATGGCTATTGCCTGATGGACAACCATTATCATCTACTCATTGAGACATTGGAAGGAAACCTATCTTTAGGGATGCGGCAGCTCAATGGCCTCTATACCCAACAGTTTAACCGGCAGCATCATCGGGTAGGACACTTATTCCAGGGAAGATATAAAGCCATCTTAGTCGAGAAAGAGAGCCATTTATTAGAACTCTGCCGCTACGTTGTCTTAAATCCAGTGAGAGCCAAGCGGATCAAACATCCTCAGAAATGGGCGTGGAGCAGTTATCAGGCGACCTTAGGAGAAAAAGAAGAGGATTTCGTAAGCTCTGATTGGATTTTAGCTCAATTTGGAATGAAGCATAAAAAAGAAGCGCAGAGGCGATACCAGGCTTTTGTCGAGGAGGGGATCCAGCAGGAAGCTTCACCCTGGGGCCACCTGCAAGGGCAGATCTTTTTAGGAACAGAGCGGTTTGTGGAAGGGCTCCAGAAACAACTACAACCAGCTCAAACGATCAAAGAAGTTCCTAAATCACAACGCTATGCCGGGAGACCGTCCTTAAAGAAACTGTTTCAGGAAGGAGAAAGCCGAGATAAAGCGGTCTATCAATCCTTCCAGGGGTTTGGGTATCGATTAAAGGAGATAGGCGACTATTTAAATTTGCACTATACCACCATCAGCAAAATCATTAAAAAGATAGAAGCAGAAGGTGAAACGACTTGACTTATATTTCAAGACCTGACCCCACTTTCTTGCAGGGGTCCAATTTACCGGCGTTGCGACGGCAAATTTATCAGCGGTCTGGAGCGCTGTGACCAGCCTGAGAATTTCTTCCACGTTTCTTCCAACATTCATCGGATAGTACACCAGAGCCCGAATGATCCGTTTTGGATCAATGACAAACACCGCCCGCACCGTGGCCGTTGCGCTTGCTCCCGGGTGAATCATCCCATAAGCCTGTGAAACCCGGGTGTCAATGTCTGCGATCAGGGGATAGGGGATCTCGACCCCTATTTTTTCTTTTAAATTCTGGAGCCAGGCAAGGTGTGAATGGATACTATCGACGCTGATTCCAATCAGTTTCGTCGAGACATTTTCAAAATCATCGGTTCGCCGGGCAAAATCGATCAACTCCGTACTGCAAACGGGGGTAAAATCGGCAGGATGTGAAAAAAGGACCACCCAATCTTTTCCCTGCCATTCGCTAAATACCATGTCACCGGACTGTGTGGTCACCGCTTTGAAATCGGGGGCGGGATCCCCAATTTTTGGTAAGCTGATTCCGTCCATTTCAGTAATCTCCTCTTTTCTTATCGGGTGAGTAAAGAATAAATTATAGGCATGCCCGAAGATCCAAGTCAAATTTTTCCTCCCTTTCCGGTTTACTTTATTTATAGGAAACGAGGTGTTCGCTAAACCTTTGTTTGTTATGGTAATGGGCGGATGATATGGGTTTGAAAAGAAATTTGAAGGAGGGCCTAAACGGGGTTCTAAATGTGAGTTTAATAGAAGGGTGTGTTTATTGATAACATATTGATTTTATTGATGGAGCTGGGCGGGATCGAACCGCCGACTGGAGTGAACTCCCTCTGTTGAGACAGTTTAGAATCAGCACACTTTCTGCTCAATGGATTTTATACTCATGCCGCGACTTTTTTCTTCAATTTGCTTAGCTCTCTTTCAATGCGATCCAATCTTGACTCGGACTCCAAACGTTTCTTGAGACCATCTCTTAAAACTTGATTAAGAAGTTTTTGATAAGGAGCTCCGGTTTTACCGGCGATCTCGCGTAATTCATCAAGACTGTCCTGGTCAATATTGATGGTGATCTTGATTTTTCTGGATTTCCCCATTTTTTTCCGAATTTCCCGCGTTCCCTTTTCATCTAATACTAAATCACTTAGTTTCGGTTGTTTCATAATAAAGCCTCCTAAATTTTCTCCATTCGGCGCATCCGATGATTCGTATGAAATCGCCCCTTCGGGTGAACCATGTCGTCAACACTTGGCCTTTCACCGTTTGTCCAACCCAATAGTACCGTTTTTCACTTCCCGAGTGCTTCCGGTCCACCAACTGGATTCCTCTGGGATCAAGGAAAGTCTCGACTGAATCTGAAAATGGAATACCATGCTTTTGGATGTTAATCAGTTCCTTGAGAGCACTCCATTCAAACTCCATGATCTATATTACCATATTTATATGTATTTAGCCATACTGATTAAATGCAACGAGATCTTTTTAATATTTCGAATCATTGAAGGAGGTGGCAAAAGAAAAGGGTGGATCGATTTTGTCTTAGCAACAGGTTGTTGCACAATTCCGGATTTTACATTCTTGGGCTTTTTCTTGTCTGCCATAATCAGGTCTTAAAAAAATTCCGCCTTTGGATATTTCCGTCATTTATCTCTTATTTTTCTTCTTTTTCAGTCGGTATAACGTTTTTGCATTTTCAGGCATATAGCGAAAAATTGATATATTTCCGGATAATCCGGAAATCTTCAATATCATTCGTATAAAGGATGGCCCCTATCTGATGGGCACTGGTTGCAATCAAGACATCCCGAAAAAGTTGAGAGGATTTGGATTTATACTTTGGATGAGCTTTATTGATTTTGGCCAGAACCATGCCGGCTTGATTCCAGTTCTGGTGGTTCGGAGTAACGATCCGACCTGTTTTTTCAAAACGCTCTGTAAACTGTTTAACCAGCCTCAGTGTAATGTCATCTGTACACCCGGCATAAAGTTCTGCGGAAACAACGGAAGACAAAAACGTATGAGGAAGGTTTTGCAACAGTTGCTCGTAGGCGCTGCTCCCGGTTCCCTCCCGGATGGCATTGATATAGATATTCGTGTCAAAAAGTGCCCATTTACCTGGATGAGAAGGCATCGATAACCCGCCCTTTTCCCCGATGAACCAGCTTGTGCAAAGCTTCAGCTAAAGCCGCTTCATTTGCCGCCATCTCCAGAGCCCGGTGAATCGTTTCGGTTTCTGTTTTCGCCCCGATGGCTTTCTGAGCTTTTTTTAGTGTTTGAACATCCAATACATAATTTTTGCGCTGTAAGGCCTTTTTCATAACGAACCTCTTTAATGATATGATACAGATAACTAATAATATATATATGTATAGGTTATTTGTCAACTTGTTAGATCGACCCAAGAACAGAGATAGAGATTCCCCGGCATTCCCTCTCCCTTGATGGGAGAGGGTTAGGGTGAGGGTGAAGGATCTCCCAGCAGGTTACCCCTCCCCTTCATCCCCTCCCCTTGTGGGAGGGGAGTTGGACGAGAGAATTGATTTCTATCTCTGTTCTCGGGATCGATATTGGAAAAACAAATATTTGAGATTTCGCAGACTCTGTCTTTTGTAACAGCTCCTTTTCCCCATTAATCGGTTTGCCGGAGCCGGCAAAGTGATACTCTGATATATTCCCTGATTGTTTACAAGAAAATTGGCAAAAGGAATCTCGATAAAAAAAATTTGCTCAATGATGGCGGAAGAAAGTTAATTACAGGAATTATATTTTTTCGGACAAATACAAAGCATAAAGGAAAGGCGGAGTTTATCTCACGCCTAATGCAATGGTTTTCTATCCCATTATTTTATTGGCCGTTTTAAGATACAACCAACCGACCCATACTCTTTACCATTTAGACTCTCAAGTGAGTTATGTTCAATATCTTTGTACGGTCCAAGCTTGCTTGTCCATTTTCCGGAACGTAGTTGCCTGGCGGCGTGTGTTGGTCCTCCGTGAGAGTCGACATAAATAGCAACTTTTTCAAACCCTGTTTCTAATAATTGGGTTTGACAGGACTCAAATCCAAAAGTTTTGTATGCTTGAATAAATGCTTCTAAGGTTTCATTACGCTCCACCCCTTCAGGCCAAAAATAATCATTTGCGGGCCACCACCATCGCGTATTATCGCAGGCGGCCCAAGCGATACAATTATATTCAGGGGTTTGTGGACTGGTAATTTGGTATTCCAACCTGCTCAGGTTCGGAAAATTTAATTCAATGAAATCATCTACCACTTGTAACCCTGTTCCTTGGCCCATTGCAACCAGGCTTTTGCCATGAGCTTTATATTACCTCGTTCTTCAGGCTTCACGGGGTCAATTCCAGTAATTGCTCTTAAAGCCCAAAACAAGTGATCGGGCCGTTCTTCAAGTTCCCGGAAAAGAAGAGGAAGAATCGCTGGACCCATACCGATGATCTGCTGATAGTTTGGATTAGTTGCCATTTCCGTAACTGATGATTTAAAACTCACATCATGCCGCCATGCCTTTACAAGGGAATTAAATTTATCTTCGATTCTAAAGGAGTGTCGCGAATACGGGAAAGCATAATGTCTAGAAACTTCCTGTAATTGAGCTCGAACAGTTTCGCTTTCTTTCCCTAATCCTGCTTGAAATTCTTCTGTATCTTCCTCAAAAGGTCCCTTTAATAGAGATTGCATAGCTCACACCTCTCTTTATTGAAAAAACTTTTCTGTTTTTGGAGTAATACTTTTATAAAAGATATCATTTTTAAACTCATGGAGCTCTTCAAATCGTGTCCAGAGCTCCTCACCTTCTACTTTAATAGGCACATCATAAAATACATCTATATCAAAAATAAATGGAAAGACTTTCTTGGTAACATCGACGGGCTCATTTGTTTGTATAACAATAGCCTTATATTTTGTTCCAGGCTTGGTAATAACCAGCCGCATAAAAGAAGATTCAACGTTGTGTTGAATTCCTTCGGCGATATCAGGCCGCGTCAGAATATATTCCCCGAGTTCCAATATGGGGAATGGAATCTCAATTCTGTTTATGTATCGAAGAGCTATTCTGGTTATTAATTCCGGGGTCGTAATTACAAGGTACTGTTTCCAAAGTGTCTTTGCTTCATCACGGAGCTTTTCCCATTTTTCATAGGGTTTTAATCGGTTGAATGTAAAACCATCTAATTGAGCCTGAACAATTTGCCTGCCATCACTTGATCGAAACAGGTAGCCAATTGGGCCTCCGGTTGAAGGAAGATTTTCAGGCCCGCTTTGAGGATCAACCTTAAAACCGGTCGACCACCTTTTTTGCTCTTCTTTATTTGGGTATCCTTCGATTTTATTTTGAAAAGTTTCTAATTTAGGAAGGGTAATATCTTTTGAAGGGCGGACGCGGATATCTAACAGTGCTTCTGCGATTGGGGCGTTGGGATAGATAGTACGATCAACCAATTCGACCCTCTATGTCCCATAGGGAAGGAGACATTTTAATTAAAAATATAGCTCGCGGAACCGCTCCGCCCCGCTAGCTATAAAAAACACTTATAATAAAAAGATTAGCTGCGCTGGAAAAAGAGAACCGCTCCGCCCCGCTAGCGAGGAGTGGAGCTGGCCGGGATCGAACCGGCGACCTTCTGATTGCGAACCAGACGCTCTCCCAACTGAGCTACAGCCCCGACTTAATTTAAAACCATAATTTACCTGAAAAAACGATCCCTTGCAATCCAAAATAAAGCCTTTGAGCTTTCAGCTATGAACTCAAAGCTCGAAGGCTACCTCTTGCTGATCGGTTCTCGCAAAATCTTCCCCAATACTTTATTGACCGGATGCGATCTCTCAAGGATCGGCAGAAGCGGTTTTTTTCTCACTCCGAATTCTTTGATTTTTTGTGAAAGCCGGGAATTATTTTTAAAAATCTTTAACCCGTCTTCAAGGGCTTGATAGGCCTCCCCTTTTCTTCTGTTTATTAAACAGAGTTCCGCCAGGTAGAGATATTGCTCGGGAACCTGATCTTTTCTCTGGATCCCTTTTTTGCAGAAGGCCACCCCCTCTTTGATCTGGTTTTCTCCCATGGCCGTCGCATATCCGTAGGATGACAAGAGAGACCCCGGCGTCTGGTTCGGGTTTTCCTGATAAAAAAGGAGCGCTTTTCGGAAGTAATGCGCGGCCTCTTTATAGTTTTTTTCTTTCAGATAGGCTGTCCCTAACTGGAATTCTTCTAATCCCGGCATTTTTTCTTTCATGGCCTTTTCCTTATACAGAACGCAGTTTATGATCCAGGGAGTTAAGCGGCGTCGGCCTGATAGACAACAGCCGTCCCCGAAAAAGATAAAATCATGACATGTTCTTTTAAAAATCGCTCACGGACGTTCACACCGATGACGGCATTGGCGCCAAGTTTCGACGCCTCTATTTTTAGATCGGTCAACCCGATGTTAAACCCTTTTTTTAAATTATCGTAATAAGGGGTCTGTCTCAATCCCGCCGCATCTTTTAATCCGGTCACAGCGGTATCCAACTCATCGGTTTTAATCAACACTTGTGCCAAAATCAATCCTTTGTACTCCTGAATCGGCCTGTTTCCTGCCGTGGGAAGAGAAGTGACCAGAATGTTTTTAAATTTATCGACCACGTTGTCGATTTCTGTCTCTTTTTTCTGAACCTTCTTTTTCTCTTCCTTCGCCTTTATTTCCTGGAGTTGTTTTTCTCGCTGGCGCTTTATTTCAAGAAGACGCTGCTTCTCCTCTTCCATTTTGGCCAGTTGATCCTGAAGCTGCTGGTCCTCTTCCTGAATCTTTTTGGAATCCTCGTCGATCCCCGGAGGGGCATCCTGAACAACCGCTTTCTGTCCCGGGTGGGAGATGGCGTTTTCAAACATCTCTATGGCAGAGGCGCCCGGTGTTTCCATATCCGTTACAAGGACCTCTTGAGAAAACCGGGTATGACAGACCAGGCATTCGAGCCCCTCTCCGCCTTCCGCGCTTCCGCAAACAGGACAGATCATACGATGCCTCCTGGGTTGATGATTTCATTTCCCGAGGGAGAGGAAGAGGGGAGGATCGAAACTCTCCTTCCGTCGATTTTTAGCCTGCGAGTTGAAATCCACTTTAAGACTTGCGGATAAATCTGATGCTCTTTTTTCGAGATTCTTTCTGTCAGCGTTTCCACGGTATCGTTTTCTAAAACCGGTACGGCCGCCTGAATAATAACCGGACCACTGTCGAGTCCGGCTTCGACCAGATGGACGGTACAGCCGGTGATCTTTACCCCATATTTTAAGGCCTGCTCCTGAGCATGAAGGCCGGTAAACGCCGGGAGGAGCGACGGGTGGATATTTAATATCCGGTCGGGATAAGCGGAAAGGAGCTCGTCGGTGATGATCTTCAAATACCCCGCCAATACCACCCATTGGACCCGGTTTTTCCCGAATAGACGAACAATCTCTTTTTCGTACTCCCGGTTGTTTTCATAATTTCCCGGGTCGAGATAGATTCCGTTAAGGCCATGTTTTTTTGTCCGCTCAAGAGCCCCTGCCGTTTTTTTGTTTGAAATCACCACTGTAATTTCTGCTTCAAGCTCTTTTTTCTCAATGGCGTCTATGATGGCTTGAAGATTGGTGCCGTTTCCGGAAACCAGCGCCCCGATGCGAAGAAGGTCAGGCATATTGAACGATTTTTTTACCTTTTTCTATTTGGCCGATGATTGAGGCTTTTTCGCCCAGACGATTTGCGGCTGATATAACCCGGTCTCCTTCATTTTCAGGGACAATCAGAATAAATCCAACCCCCATATTGAAATCGCGGAACATTTCCCCTTCTTCGACCTTGCCAAGCCGCTTGAGGAGCGAAAAGATGGGAGGGGCTTCCCAGTTTTTTTTAAAAATAACCGCTTTGCAATTGGCCGGCAAGACTCTGGGAAGATTTTCGGTGATCCCTCCTCCTGTAATATGAGCCATCCCTTTTAACGAAAATCGTTTTAAAAGCTTTAAAATCGTTTTGACGTAGATCCGGGTCGGTGTCATTAAGACGTTCCCCAATTTTTCGCCCAGGTCGGGAATATGTTGATTGATTTTTAGTCCCGCCTCCTCAAAAACAATTTTTCTGGCCAGAGAGTATCCATTGCTATGAAGACCGGTAGAAGCAAGGCCGAGGACCAGATCGCCCGGCTTAATTTTTTTGCCGTCAATGAGCTCTTTTTTTTCGACCACACCCACCGCAAATCCGGCCAAATCATATTCTCCTTTTTCATAAAAAGAGGGCATTTCCGCGGTTTCCCCGCCGATAAGCGCGCAACCCGACTGCCGGCACCCCTCGATGATCCCTTTGATGATCGCCAGCGACCGGTTTAACTCGAGTTTTCCCGAAGCAAGATAATCGAGAAAAAAGAGCGGCTCGGCTCCGGTCACCACAAGGTCATTGACACACATTGCCACCAGATCGATCCCGACAGTATCATGCTTATCCATCATAAAGGCGATTTTAAGCTTTGTTCCTACGCCGTCGGTTCCTGAAACCAAAAGCGGATTCCTGTATTTTTTAAGCTGGAATAAACCGCTAAAACCTCCCAGATCGGAATAAACTTCCGGCCTGAAGGTTTTTCTCACTAACGGAGTGATCTGTTTTACAAATTTGTTTCCAAGGGATATGTTCACTCCCGCTTTTTTATAAGATAACTTTTTCAACAATAAACCCTCAACATATAAAGGATACCGGATAATCTTTGTTTCGTCAAATTTGTAAGTTATTGAAATTATTATGTAAAATTATCTTATTTTCTTCAGATCGAATTCAAATTGAATTTTGTCTTTTTGTTCCGGGGTTCCGATCTGAAGGGTAATCTGGCTTTCAGGAGAAATAGATCCGACAGGGAAATAATAAAAAAGCTCCTGCACCAACATCCCCGGGTGGCTTTCAGATGGGGTGACTTCGCCATCTTCCCAATAGGTGGCGGGATATGTTTTCCCGTTGGCTTTAAGGAGTGCTCCGTAATCTTTAGCAAAATCCTCGGTTTTACCATAGGCATAAATGGTAAAGACCAGTTTTCCCTGCGTCTTGGCGAGCGAATCTTCTATCGCATAGGGGTCCATTTCCTGTCCGTCTAAAGCGGCGTCGCGGGCTGAATTGGCCAATGTCAAAAACTCGGAATTTAATATCGCCAGTCCGTTGACCCCATGGTCTACCGTCCATTCCTTAAAAAAAACCCGGGTATCGGTATTGAGATTCCTTACCCCGTAAGAAATGGCCTCCCCCCGCTGAGCTTCGCTTAAATGAATCTGTATTGCCCCGGCAGGAACAGAAAAACTCATTATAATAAATAGTGCCGGGAGGATAATCTTCTGACCCTTCATGATTTTTCCTCTCCTTTTATCCGGTTTAACGCCTCTCTTGCCGCCTTTTGTTCGGCTTCTTTCTTGCTTTTTCCCGTTCCAACCCCAAAGAGATCTCCTTTGACCAAAAGGTGAATTTCAAAGACTTTTTCATGGTCCGGTCCGGTGGTTTTGATCAGTTTATATTCAGGCAAAACTTCATAAACCTTTTGGCACTGTTCCTGAAAGTCAGTTTTATAGTCAAAGGTGATCTGGCTGGTGAGAATATTTTCGATGGTCTCAGTAAACCACAGGCGAATAAAAGCCTCTGCGGAGCGAAGGCCGCTGTCGATATAGATGGCGGCAATCAGCGCTTCGAGGGCATTGGCAAGGAGGGAGCTTTTATTCCGCCCCTGGGATAACTCCTCCCCTTTTCCAAGGATTAAGAAATCTCCCAGGTTTAATTTTCTGGCAATGATGGCCAGGGTCGGCTCGCTCACAATCGTTGACTTGATTTTTGAAAGCTCTCCTTCCTGGGCTTCGGGCAGTTTATCAAAAAGGTATCGGCTGACTACCAGGTCTAAAACGGCATCCCCGAGAAATTCCAACCGTTCGTTGTCTTTTAGACTCTTCTCCGTGATTTCATTTATAAACGATTTATGGGTTAAGGCTTCCTGGAGAAGATGCAGCCGGTTAAACTGGTAGGAAGCGGTCTCTTCCAATTGCCGAAGTTCAATTTTAGGCATGCCATTCAGAGGCGAGTTATTCGTATTTTTTAAAAACAAGGGTTGCGTTGACACCGCCAAAACCAAAAGAATTAGAGAGGGCAATCGATATTTTTTTTGGCCTGGCTTTATTAGGAATGTAATCCAGATCACACTCCGGATCGGGATTTTCAAGGTTAATGGTAGGAGGAAGGACCCCCCTGACCATGGCTAAAATAGAAAATATCGCTTCGGCCCCTCCAGCCGCGCCGAGTAAATGGCCGGTCATCGATTTTGTAGAGCTGACCGGAAGCTCGCGCGCATACTCGCCGAAGGTGGTTTTCAATGCCCGTGTTTCAATTTTATCTGCAAAGGTGGAGGTCGCATGAGCGTTCACATAGCCGACCTGGCGGGGATCGATTTGATTCTCTTTTAAAGCCAATTTCATACATTTAACCGCCCCCGACCCATCTTCGGGGGGCGACGTGATATGATAGGCATCAGAGGTCGTGCCATAGCCTATGATCTCGGCATAAATTCTCGCCCCGCGCGCTTTTGCAAACTCCAGCTCTTCAAGCATCAGAATCCCCGCTCCTTCGCCCATCAGGAACCCGTCCCGCTCCAGGTCAAAAGGGCGGCTGGCCCGCGCCGGGTCGTCATTCCGGGTCGAAAGCGCCCTGGAGGAGGCAAACCCTGCGACCGCCAGCCGGCAGATTGTCGCTTCGGTCCCCCCCGCGAGCATCGCGTCGGCGTCTCCCCTTTGAATGATCCGATAGGAGTCGCCGATACAGGTATTCCCGGTTGCGCAGGCGGTCACCGCGGATGAATTCGGTCCCCTTAAACCAAAACGGATTCCGATTTGACCGGAGGCGAGATTGATAATCGACATCGGAACAAAAAAGGGGGTGACTTTTCGCGGGCCTTTCTCAATAAGCGTCAGAAAGGAGTTTTCAATGGCCGGAAGACCGCCCATTCCGGACCCCACGTATACGCCGATACGGTCTTTCATCTCTTCCGATATTTTTATTCCGGAGTCATCCATCGCCATCTGGCTTGCCGCAATGGCGAAATGGATGAAGGTGTCCATTTTTTTGATCTCTTTTTTATCAATATATTGCGCCGGATCAAAACCCTTGACTTCGGCGGCAATCTGAACGGGAAACTCAGAGGCGTCAAAATGAGTGATCTTCCCTGCGCCCGAAACTCCGGCACAGAGGGCTTCCCAGGTGGGCTCAACACCGATCCCCAGGGGGGTTACGAGGCCCAGCCCGGTAACCACCACTCTTTTTTTAGGGATCATCCCGTTCACTAAAGTTTTTCCTTAATATAGTCCGTTGCATTTTGAACACTCAATATTTTTTCGGCATCGTCATCGGGAATCTCAATCCCGAACTCTTCTTCAAATGCCATGACCAATTCAACCGTATCGAGAGAATCTGCTCCCAGATCTTCTACAAAAGTCGCTTCGGGAGTAATATCTTCCTCTTCCACATTCAGTTGTTCTGCAATAATTTTTTTTACTCTTTCCTCTACAGCAGCCATTTTATTTTTAACCCTCCTCTCAATGAATATTAATGCTTCTTAATAATATGGTTAATAAAAACATCCTTCCCGCTCATGACCTCATTCTATATCTATATATAATATATGAGAGTCTCGTAAAAAGTCTGAAAAAGCTGTTTTCTGTCATTCCCGTGCAAACGGGAATCCAGTTTTTTCAAGTTGTTATGTGTTTCCTAGATTCCCGCTTTCGCGGGAATGACGACTTCTTACGAGACCATCATATATATGACCCTATCATATATCTATCACACCATATACATTCCGCCATTCACATGAATGACCTGGCCTGTAATATAAGAAGCCTGGTCCGAGGCGAGAAAACAGACGGCATTGGCAATATCTTCGACCGCGCCCATCCTCCCCTGTGGAATCTGTTTGATCAGCTCTTCCCTTGTTTGAGCCGGAAGAACCCGGGTCATCTCCGTTTCAATAAAACCCGGAGCAACGGCATTCACGGTAATCCCGCGGCTTGCATATTCCTTTGCGACTGTTTTGGTCAGTCCGATGACCGCGGCTTTGGAGGCGACATAATTGGCCTGTCCCGCGTTTCCCATCGCTCCGACGATTGAAGAGATATTGATAATTCTCCCTGAACGCTGTTTGGCCATTTTAGAAAGGACCTCTTTGATGCAGAAAAAAGTCCCGTTCAGATTGATGTCTAAAACAAGGTTCCAGTCTTCTTCTTTCATCCGGATGATCAGACCGTCCCGTGTAATTCCCGCATTGTTGACCAGGATGTCGATTTTGTTCCAGGCGGCCATGGCTTGATCGATCATCTGCCTGACCTCGCCGGAATCGGCGACATTGACCTGAAAAGAGATCGCTTTTTTTCCTCTGGCATTGAAATCATCGGCGACCTTTTTGGCCTGTTCCCCTTTAAGGTCCGCAATCCCGACCAGCGCCCCTTCATTGGCCAGAGCCTCGGCAATCGCCAGCCCGATTCCCTGGGCGCCTCCGGTGATAATAGCGGTTTTTCCATCAAGTTTGGTATTCACAACAGCTCCTGATTCTTTTTAACCTTTTAATTTTTTAACCGTGTTTTCCAGAGTTTGACCGTCTTCGACTGAAAAGACCTCTACCTGGCGGTTTATCCTTTTAATCAATCCCGATAAGACTCTTCCCGGCCCGATTTCAACAAAGGTGGTCACCCCTTTTTCAATCATCAGGAGGACTGAATCAACCCAGAGAAGCGGAGCCGAAATCTGGCGGATCAATGAGTGTTTAATGTCGTCGCTTTTTCGGAGCTCCCGGGCATCGGCATTATTCACAAGGCCCAGATTTAAATCTCTGAAAGGGACTTTTTCAATATATTTTTTTAATTCGACGGCGGCCGGCTCCATCAGAATACAATGAGACGGAACGCTGACGGAGAGAGGGACAACCTTTTTGGCCCCCGCCTCTTCCGCTTTTTTCGATGCGACTTCAACCGCTTTCCGCTCGCCTGCGATCACGATCTGTTCAGGCGTATTATAATTGGCCGGAGCAACTACCCCCGCAAAAGAGCTTTCCCTGCAGAGGGATTCGACCACAGACCTGTTCAGGCCGAGTATTGCCGCCATGGCGCCTGCCCCTTCGGGAACCGCTTTTTGCATCAATTCGCCCCTTCGGGCGACAAGCCGGACAGCCTCTTCAAAAGAAATTCCGCCGGCGGCGACAAGCGCCGTATATTCTCCAAGACTATGGCCCGCAATCCATTGGGGCGGCGTCGGAAAATGTTTCTTTAAAACCGCATGCGCGGCGATACTGGCCGTTAAAATAGCCGGCTGTGTATTGGAGGTCTGGTTTAATTGATCCGCCGGGCCTTCGAAACAGAGTGATGCCATATGCCGGTTGAGCGCCCTGTCCGCCAGCGCAAAAATCTCTCTGGCTTCCGGATAGGCCTCTGCAAGCTCTTTTCCCATTCCTACATATTGAGAGCCCTGGCCTACGACGGAAGCCCCCCATGTCAGCCCCGCCCCAAACGCGATAAAAAGAAGGTAGTCTCCCTTTTTTATCTTCCCGGCCCGAACCGCTTCATCAAGCGCAAGGGGAATAGAAGCCGCCGACGTATTGCCGCACCGGTCAATATTGATCACGACCTTTTCTTCGGGAAGTTTTAATCTTTCGGCCAGCGCTCTGATAATCCGGATATTGGCCTGATGAGGGATCATGAACGAGAGCTTTTCGATAGAAATCTGATGATGATTTAAAGCTTCCCAGGCCACTTCTTCAAGATTCCGGACGGCAATTTTATAGGTTTCGCTCCCCTTCATCTTTAAAAAATTGAGCCGATCGGACAAAATCATTTCTGAGATCGGCAGCCTTGACCCTCCCCCCGGCATGCAGATCAGGTCCCAGAATTGTCCGTCGGAATGGAGATGGCTCGAAAGAATCCCCCTTTTTTCTTCTGTCCGCTTTAAAACCACCGCTCCGGCGCCATCTCCGAAAATAACACAGGTGCTCCTGTCTGTCCAATCGAGGATTCTTGAGATCACCTCCGCCCCGATCACCAGCGCATATTGATATTTTCCTGACTTGAGGTATTGGTCCGCGACCGAAAGGGCGTAAATAAAACCGGAACAGGCTGCCGAAAGATCAAAGGCAAACGCCTTTTTGGCGCCAAGCTTTGCCTGGACAAGGCATGCCGTTGAAGGGAAGGTCATGTCCGGGGTCTGAGTTCCTACCACCAGGAGATCAAGCTCTTCGGCTTGAATTCCGGCAGCCGCCAGCGCTTTTTTTGCCGCCTCGACGGCCAGGTCGGAGGTTGCTTCCTGCGGGTCGGCAATATGCCGCTCTTTGATCCCGGTCCGTTCGGTAATCCATTGGTCAGTCGTGGCCACAATCGCTTCGAGATCATGGTTGGTCATGATTTTTTTGGGAAGGTATGACCCCGTTCCGATAATTTGTGAGTACCAGGGGGTCGTCATGAAGGGGTTTCAGCGATTAAGTTACTTTCAACTTCTTGCTGAATATAAGTGTTGACCTGTTGATCGACCAGGTTTTTTGCCCGGCCGATAGCATTTTTAAAGGCTTTGGGAGTCGATCTCCCATGGCAAATCATACAAACGCCGTTGACCCCGAGAAGAGGGGCTCCGCCATACTCCGAGTAATCGACCCGCTTTTTAAACCGGGTAAATGCAGGCTTCAGTAAGGGATATCCTAGCTTGCCTAACCAGGAGGCCTGGTTTATTTCCAATTTGAGGAGCTGGAAAATAGCTTCTGATAGCCCTTCACTCATCTTTAAAACGACATTTCCGGCAAAACCATCACAGACGACGACATCGGTCTCTCCCTTGAAAATATCTTTTCCTTCGACGTTTCCTATAAAATGGAACGGGGTTGATTTAAAAAGTTTAAACGTCTCTTTTGTCAGTTCATTCCCCTTGGTCTCCTCTTCGCCGATATTTAAGAGGCCGACTCTCGGTTTCTGGTAACCGAAAATCCGTTTGGCATAAACATCCCCCATCACGGCAAACTGAAAAAGATGTTTCGGCTTACAATCGACATTCGCTCCGACATCAATCATAATAACCGGGTCTTTAAGGGTGGGGAAGATTGCGGCGATGGCAGGACGGTCGATTCCTTTAAGGGGGCTTAAAATAAAAATAGCCGCGGCCATACAAGCCCCGGTGTTCCCGGCGCTGACAACAGCGGAAGCTTTTCCTTCTGAAACCAGCTCGGTGGCTCTCCAGATCGACGAGTTCCTCTTTTTGCGAATCACCATCGAAGGGGCATCGTCCATCGTCACCACCTGATCCGCATGGAGAATGGTTATCGGAAGACCGGAAACAGGATATTTTTGAAGTTCGGCGGAGATCCGTTTTTCATCTCCGACCAGAACCAGTTCAACGCCAAACTCCCTGCAGGCGGCGACTCCCCCTTCGATTTCTGCCTGGGGAGAAAAATCCCCGCCCATGGCATCAAGGGCAATTTTCATCGGTTGTATTCCCGGTTTGCTCGAGGTTATTTCGTGCTTCGTTAAATGGAAACGGCCTAAACTTCTTTGATCGTAATCATCTCTTTCCCCTTATAGGTGCCGCAGCTGAGGCAAACATAATGAGGAAGCTTCGGTTCCATGCATTGAGGACAGATACTTAAATTCGGCCGGCTTAATTTGACGTTAGCCCTTCTTTTGTCCCTTCTGGCTTTTGAGATTTTATGTTTTGGATTCGGCATTCTACTCTTCTCCTTTTTTTCTTTTGATTTCTTTAAATGCTTTTTGCATTGAAGTCATTTTTTTTTCTTCTTCTCTCGGACAGGAACAGGGAGAGAGGTTCAAATTGGCCCCGCAAACGGGACAAATGCCTTTGCACTCCGGCGAACAGAGGGGCCGCATCGGGAGAGCCAGGAGCACCTGCTCCCGGATCGTTTCATCAAGGGATATCGACGATCCTTCATAAAAAACTTCGTCGGTCAGTTCGGCCTCTTCTCCTTCATCCGGCTCGACATCGTCGGGTTTCCCTCTCTCTGCCCTTCTGTTTTTTCTTTTTTCATCGGCGTTTTTATGATGAACCGGCCGGGGCTGGGATTTAGGAACAAAAATCTGGTCAAATTCTATCCGCAGCGGCAAATAAAAACCGGCCGAACATCTTCCGCATTCCAGATGGGGCCGGGCCTCTATCGTCCCTTTGACAATAATAACAATAACCGATTCATCGGTCTTATAAAGAGTCCCCTTAAACTCTATAGGCCCCTGAAAAGAGAGCTCGGGGGAAAGTTCGATCGCCTCCGGATCTTCCTGGTAGGAAATTTCTTTCCCTTCCAGAGGAATTCCTAAAACATCTATTTGCATGATCGGACCATTTAAAACTAATTTAAACAACCGATTATATCTGCGGTATTTTATAAAGTCAATAATTATCAAGTCTTTGAATAGAAAAATAAACTACCCGCTTTGGTCTCCCCGGGAAAAGAGCTTCCCTTAAAGATCAGGCAAAAACAGCGGTCTAATAAGGAAGGATACTCATTGACCCTTATCCGGTTTTCTGTTATCAATACTTAGCGAGGCTCAGGCTTTGCCTGGCCGAAACGAGGGAATTGGGGGCATCTGGAGGCTCCAAGCTTGCTTTGGGAGCGATTTTGCAGCGGACATATGGTTTTATCATTTCTCCGGACGGGCCCCCAAATATAATGTCCATCGATAAATTGAAACGCTGAAGGAGTCTCCATGAAAATCTGTATGATCGGGGCGGGCTATGTCGG
>JACQBY010000049.1 GCA_016201875.1 Nitrospirota bacterium | reverse complement strand
TAACGTGTATTATGGCAATCAAGCACTAGATTCCCGCTCCCCGCTTTAATCATGCGGGGACAAGCTTCGAGGGCCGGGAATGACGACTTCTTACGAGACCATCAAAAACTGTCACTATTATTATTAAAAAAAAAGGAGAAATTATGTTTAAGACACTTGCTATACGATTTGCAATGAGTTTGTTGATTTTGACTGCATCGATACAGACCGTTCGTGCAGAAGAGGCAAAAGCTCCAAAATGGTACGACACGGTGACCTTCAGCGGGCTGGTTGATGCGTATTACAGTTACAATTCGAATACCCCTGGACCCAATTCACCTCAGGCCGGCTTGAATACCTATCACAATTTTGATTACAAGGCAAACAATCTTGATGTCAGTTTAGTGGAGTTAAATTTAATCAAACCAGTGGATGACAAGAATCCAGCCGGATTTTACTTTGGACTGGTTTTTGGACCGGCGGCTGATGCGATTGCCTGCGTGAACAGTGCAACTGCGCCAGCGGTGGCAACGTGCACTACCGGTTCTGCAGAAGCTCCCTATAAAAATTTCCGGCAGGCCTACGCAAGCTTATTGCTCGCACCCGGCCTTCAACTTGATTTTGGAAAGTTTGTAACCCAGCATGGAGCAGAGGTGATTGAGTCGAATGCCAACTGGAATTATACCCGTTCGATTCTGTTTGCCTGGGCCATCCCCTATTATCATTCAGGGGCCCGGTTGACTTATACCCTCAATGAGCAATTAACCCTCATGGGCGACGTCGTCAATGGTTGGAACAACACGGTTGACACCAATAATGGCAAAACCTACGGCGTTCAGGCGATGGTTACCCCGGTCAAGCCGCTCCCCATCATCATTAATTATATGACCGGGCCTGAGGGTGTCGATACGAGGTCCCTGTTAGATATTGTTGCCACCTACTATGTGACTGACTCCCTTTCATTGATGGCCAATTATGATGATGGCACGCAGAAACAGGCCACTGGTACCGGGACTCCCGATGCTAAATGGTCTGGCTATGCCGTTTATGCCAAATATGCTTTTACCCCTTCGTTAGCGGCGGTGGTTCGTTATGAGCAGTTTGATGACAAAGATAGTTTTATGACCGGGACAGTTCAGAAATTAAATGAAGGGACCTTGACATTAGAACATGCCACCGCGGGAGGATGCCTGATCCGTCTTGATTTGCGTCAGGATAAATCGGACAAGACCCCTTTTACAAAAGAGGATGGGACACCGACTGATACTCAAAATACGGTTACGTTAGGGATTGTCCAGACCTTTTAATTAAAATAAAAAGATGAAGGAGAAAACGAATGAAACTTAAACATGGATTGATAGTATTGATGCTACTGCTGGGGGCGGCGGGTTTTGCCCTGGCCCAGACCGCGGCGCCACCAACATCGGCCCCTGTGCCGGCAGCAGCCACCCCGGCTCCTGCGGCGGCTCCGGCCCCAACTCCTCCGACCGGCTCTCCCGGAGCTCCGGGAAGCATCGACGCGCAGGCCAAGATCAACTCCGGCGATACCGCCTGGGTATTGACCTCCTCCGCGCTGGTGTTGTTGATGACCGCCCCGGGTTTGGCCCTTTTTTACGGCGGGATGGTCCGAAAAAAGAACGTTCTCGGAACGATTATGCAGAGTTTTATTATCCTCTGTCTGATCTCTGTTCAATGGGTTCTCTGGGGATACTCTATGGCTTTTGGACCGGATAAAGGGGGGATCATCGGGAGTCTTGCCTGGTTTGGATTAAGCGGGGTTGGATATGACCCCAATCCGGATTATGCGGCGACGATCCCGCATCAGGCGTTTATGATCTTCCAGATGATGTTTGCGGTCATTACCCCCGCGTTGATCGCGGGAGCTTTCGCGGAGAGAATGAAATTCTCCGGGTTCCTTCTCTTTACCCTTTTATGGGCGACCTTTGTCTACGATCCTTTGGCCCACTGGGTCTGGGCGATCGGGGGTTGGCTCCGGAATATGGGAGCCCTTGATTTTGCCGGAGGGACGGTGGTTCATATCAGCTCCGGGGTTGCCGGTCTGGCCTGCGCCCTTTATATGGGAAAACGGAAGGGTTATGGAACCGAAGCGATGCCCCCTCATAACCTTCCGTTGACCGTTTTGGGGGCGGCGCTCCTCTGGTTCGGATGGTTTGGTTTCAATGCCGGAAGCGCTCTTTCAGCCGGACCGCTGGCCACCGTGGCCTTTATTGTGACCAATACCGCCACAGCCGCCGCGGCTCTGGCCTGGATGGGTGCGGAATGGCTCCATCGGGGGAAACCGACGGTCTTAGGCGCCGCTTCCGGAGCGGTTGCCGGTCTGGTGGCGATTACGCCGGCCTCCGGTTTTGTGACGGTTCTCTCATCGATCCTGGTTGGGATTGGGGCAGGAGTTTTCTGCTACATTGCCACCAGTATCATTAAAAACAAACTGGGTTACGACGATTCTCTCGATGCCTTCGGGGTTCATGGAATCGGGGGAACCTGGGGAGCTATCGCGACCGGCCTTCTGGCGACCAAACTGGTGAACCCGGCCGGAGGAGATGGGTTTTTTTATGGGAATCCAAAGCAACTTATGATACAAATTATCGCGGTTGCCGCAAGCTGGGCCTTCTCATTTATCGGAACCATGATTATCCTCAAGGTGGTGGATTCCCTTGTTGGATTGAGAGTCAGCACTGAAGAAGAACAGGTGGGATTAGACTTGAGCCAGCATAATGAACATGGCTATAATTAGGGGGAATAATACACATGAAAAAAATAGAAGCGATTATCAAACCATTCAAACTGGATGAGGTCAAAGACTCGCTCAACGATCTCGGAGTCAAAGGGATGACTGTTACCGAGGTCAAAGGGTTTGGCCGGCAAAAAGGGCATACCGAAACCTACCGGGGGGCGGAGTATACCGTCGATTTTGTTCCCAAAGTCAAAATCGAAATTGTGGTTCACGACGATCTGGTTGCAAAGGTCGTGGAAGCGATCACCAATGCGGCTAAAACCGGCACCATCGGAGATGGAAAAATCTTTGTGACTTCTCTAAACGAAGCCATCCGGATTCGCACCGGCGAAAAAGGGGACAACGCTTTATAGGTGTAACGTTCATGGGGGGGACACAACCTTCCCCCCATGAACTTATTTTTATCAGAGTCCAATTCTTCCATGAGTTCCCTCTCCCTTAAAGACATTCTCGACCAACCGGCAGACCGCCAGACGCGGACTCAAAACCTTAAAGAGTATCTCCAGACCCGCCGCTTCAGCCTTTATGAACTCCACAAGAAGGGGGCTTCCGGAAGGCACATTGTCCGGGAGCTGACCGGTCTTACCGACGAACTCCTCACCGGGCTTTACCGCAAGGCGGTGATTCAATACGAAATGACCTCGTCGCAGTATATTCAGGAAGGGATCTCCCTGGTGGCCGTCGGGGGATACGGGAGGAGAGAACTCAATCCTTTTTCCGACATGGATATCATGTTTCTCTACCAGCCCGAATGCAAACAGGCGGCGGAAGAAATTTCACGCGAAATGCTCTATCAGCTATGGGACCTTGAGTTTACGATAGGGCACAGCGTCCGGACAGTTGAAGACGCGCTTCAAATCGGGTTTCATGACCTGACCGCCCGGACGTCGCTGATGGAGGCGAGGCTTCTGACCGGGAGTGAATATTTATTTCAGGAATTCCAGCGGATTTATTTTCAAAAAGTGGTTGAACGGGACAAAAGCCGGTATGTCAGCGAGCTCCTGGAACAGATCAAAAAAGAGCGGGGGAAGTTCGGTTCGACGGTTTATATCTTAGAGCCCAATATTAAAAGGAGCGAGGGGGGGTTAAGGGACATCCATTATCTGCAGTGGGCGGCGTTTACCTGTTATGGCGCCTATTCGCTGGTTGAACTTCACAAACAGGGGCATCTGACCGCTCATGAGTATAACGCCCTCACCGAAGCGCAAAATTTTCTCTGGATCGTCCGGAACGAGATGCATTTCCATGCCGGGAAAAGCTCCGATATCCTGACATTCCGGGAACAGAAACGTCTTGCGGAGTTTTTTAAGTACAATGACCAGCCTCACCTGCTCGGGGTCGAGCAGTTCATGCAGCAATATTACAGGCACTCGACTGCGATTCATCAGATATCCTCCCGTTTTATCCGGAAGACGATTCCCCGGTCCTTTACCCGGAAAGTTCTGGACAAACTGATTTTTAAAAGGGTGTCTCCCTGTTTTTTCGTGACCCTCTATGAAATCCGGGTGGATGAAAAGAAACGGGCGTTATTTTTAAGCTCCGGCGAGTATGTCTTAAAGCTTTTTTCGATCTCTCAAATCCGCCATCTCCCGATGTCCGAAGAGGCGGTCGATCTCCTCAGAAGGAGCGTGGAATTCCGGGATGTCTCTTTTTTCCGATCGCCGGAATGCCATAAAACATTTATGGAGATTTTAAGCCGGCCGGGGCGAATCGCGCCGCTGCTCCGGTTGATGCATCAAACGCGCGTCCTTGACACCTATATCTCCGAGTTCGGCCATGTCAACCGGCTGATGCAGTATAACCAGTATCATAAATATACGGTGGATGAGCATTTAATCAAATGTATTGAAGAAGCGGAGGCTCTGGCAAAAGCAGAAGGGCTTCTCGGCCAGATATACAAAGAGATCAAACGGAAAGACCTGCTCCACCTTGCCCTTCTGCTTCATGATATCGGGAAAGGAAGGGGAGGGGACCATACCGAATGGGGCGTGGAAATTTCAAAAAAGGTGGTTGAATCCCTCGGCCTTTCGGAGGACGAGGGGGGGCTGGTGGTTTTTCTGGTCAGGCATCATCTCTTAATGTCCCATATTGCGCTCCGCCGCGATCTGTCCGACGAAAAAGTCCTGCTCCAGTTTGCCCGGGAGACCGGCCAGCCGGAAACGCTGAAAATGCTCTGCCTCGTGACCTACTCCGATATCAAGGGGGTCGGTCCCGATGCCTGGACCGACTGGAAACAGAGCCTTCTGCTCGAACTTTATCAAAAAACGATGGAAGCTTTGACGGGAACAAAAACGCAAAGCTCCGAAAAGGAGAGAGAAGAGAGTATTTTAAAATTTCTGACTAAAGAATTAGAGAAAACCTATTCCCCGGAGCAGATCAGAGCAATGCTCCAATCCCTCCCCCGCCGGATCCTCTTTGCCATGGAACCTTCGAAGATTCTGACCTATCTGTTGCGGATCACCGCGCTTCAATCCGACCCGGTGCTGGTTGACGTTTACCGGAACAGGGAAAGGGGGCTCGCTGAAGTGACCGTCTACACCTATGATTCGATTACGCCGGGCATCTTTTCAAAAATATCGGGATGCCTTGCCGGCAACGGATTGCAGATTGCGGGAGCCCAGGTCCATACCACGCTCAAAGGGGTTGTGGCCGATTCTTTTCAGGTTTATGATCACGATACGGAGGACATTCATTTTGAGGAACGATGGGCAAGGGTCAAAAAGAATATCCGGGAGGTCCTGACGGGTGAAAAGAACGTGGAGGCCTTATTCCAATCGAGAATCACAGGCCATCTGCAGATCGCGGAGAACATTCTGTCGATTCCGGCTATTGTGGAGATTGATAACGATGCGTCTGATGAATGTACGATTATCGATATTTTCGCCTCGGATAAGCAGGGGCTTCTCTATGTGATTACAAAAGCCATTTTTGAGCTTGGTTTGTCGGTCTATTCCGCCAAAATTGCCACCCGCCTCGACCAGATTGTCGATGTCTTTTACGTCAAAGACAGCCATAACGAAAAAATTATCCTCCCCGAACGCCTCCGCGAAATCAAAGAGAAACTCCTCCAGGCCATCGATACCTACTGTAAATAACTACAAACAGAAAAGGGGACAGGCTACTTTTTCTTAATTCGATCTCTCATCTTAATTCTTATTCGTGAAAAAGTAGCCTGTCCCCTTTTCTGCTATGTTGATTTTCGTCTCCCGTTCTTATATATTTAAAAGAGTTATCTTAGAGTCCGTTTAAAGGTTTGAACACGTGTTGAGAAAAAGCGAGGATCTGGCTTTGCCAGGTCTCGCGAGGGGTTCGGGGGCATCGGAGGATTTCACGAAGTGAAACCGGATGGGCCCCTGACTATAATGGAGCAGGTGAAAAAGTGACATTTAATACCATTCAGGAAGCCATTGCCGATATCAAACAGGGGAAGATGGTCATCCTGATCGACGATGAAGACCGGGAAAATGAGGGAGACCTCGTCCTGGCGGCCGATCAAACCACGCCGGAAGCGATTAATTTCATGGCGAAATATGGAAGAGGGCTGATCTGTCTCGCTTTGACTCCCGAAAGGGCCGAGGAACTCCATCTTGCCCCGATGGTCCCGGAAAATACGGCGTCGACGGGGACCGCTTTTACGGTGTCAATCGACGCGAAAAAAGGGAACAGCACCGGCATTTCCGCCGCCGACCGTTCCAATACGATTCTGCAGGCCCTCCATCCCAAAGCCCATCCCTCCGATTTTGGCAGGCCCGGCCATATCTTCCCCTTAAAATCGCAGAAAGGGGGAGTTTTAAAACGTTCCGGCCATACAGAGGGGTCGGTCGATCTGGCAAAGCTCGCCGGATTGTATCCCGCCGGGGTGATCTGTGAAATTTTAAACGAAGACGGGACGATGGCGAGAGTCCCTGAACTGATGGAGTTTTCCAAAAAACATCACCTCAAGATCATTACCATTAAAGATTTGATTGAGTTCAGGGTCAAGGGAGAGCTCCTGGTCAGGCGGGTGGCCGACTCGCACCTTCCGACCGACTATGGGGATTTTAAAGCGGTTATTTTCGAAAACGATATCGACCATGAATCTCATGTGGCCCTGGTCAAAGGGGAAGTCGCAGGCGAGGAGCCCGTTCTGACGAGAATTCACTCGGGTTGTCTGACCGGCGATGTCTTTGGGTCCCGGCGCTGCGAATGCGGAGACCAGCTCCATAAAGCCATGGAAATCATTGAAAAGGAAGGAAAAGGGGTCATCCTCTATATGCATCAGGAAGGAAGAGGAATCGGCCTCGTGAACAAGATCAAGGCTTATAAGCTTCAGGAAGAGGGGCTGGATACCGTTGAAGCCAATTTAGAACTCGGGTTTAAAGCCGACCTGAGAGATTATGGAATTGGCGCCCAGATTCTTCTTGCGCTCGGTTTGAAAAATATCCGTTTATTGACCAATAATCCTAAAAAAGTCGTGGGACTCGAAGGGTTCGGATTAAAAATTGTAGAAAGGGTCCCCATTGAAATTGCGCCGCATCAGCAGATGCTCCGCTATTTAAAAACAAAAAAAGACAAGCTCGGCCATCTTCTGAAGAAAGTATAATTTAAAATTAATGAGCATCAGGCTTTGCCTGTGCGAATGACGGGGATTGGGGGCATTGAGAGCGAAGGGGTTCGAAGGCCCCCAAATAAAATGCAAAATCCGGTTGAGAAGAAAACAGGGCTTAACGGCAAGGGTTTGAAGTTTGGGATCGTGGTCAGCCGTTTTAACCCCCGGATCACCCAAAAGTTATTGGAGGGGGCCGTCGGGGGGTTGAAGGAATGCGGGACGGAAGAGAAGCATATCCTGGTCTTTGAAGTTCCGGGGGCTTTTGAAATTCCTCAGGCCGCCGCCCGGGTCATTCAATGCCGCAGAGTCGATGCGCTGATCTGTCTCGGCGCGGTGATCCGGGGCGATACCCCTCATTTTGACTATATTTGTTCGGAGACCTCCCGTGGTATCATGGAGGTCGGGTTAAAAACCGGAGTCCCTGTTCTGTTCGGCGTGCTGACGGTCGATCATCTGAAGCAGGCTCTCAAGCGGTCCGAAGGAAAAGACAATAAAGGGAGAGAAGCCGCTCTTTCTGCCGTCGAAATGGCCTCTCTGTTCCGATCTTTGGACCGATCGATCCACAGGTCGGACAGGAAATAAAAAAAAGATGAATGTCGGATTAAGACGCCGGGCGCGGGAATGCGCATTACAGATGATGTTTCAGCTCGATGTGACCCATGACCCGAGAAACCTGGCCGAAAGATACTGGGAGGTCAACCCCGCGGCAGAAGTTGTCAAAGAGTTTTCAAACGATCTGGTCAGAGGGTGCCTCGAACATCTCTCTGAAATTGACGCCCTGCTCGAAAAATACGCGGAGCACTGGTCTTTATCCAGAATGAGCCGGGTAGACCGGAATGTCCTCAGGATCGCCGTTTATGAGCTTTTATACCGGGAAGATATCCCCGCCAGAGTGACCTTGAACGAAGCGATCGATATTGTGAAGAAATATTCGGAGGAGGCCTCCGGAGCCTTTATTAACGGAATCCTCGATAAAATTTTAAAAGAAGTGCCGCCGGCGAATAAAAAAACAGAGGATCCTGATCCCGTCAAAGAGGCGCTTCCATGAATATAGACGTCCAGTCTTTTAAAGCCATCAATGTGTCGTCAGATATTCTTGTGATCGGTTTTTTTAACGAAAAGGCTCCTCCTAAAGGGCTTGCCGGTGAAATGGACTGGATCCTCAACAGCTCCCTCTCCTCTCTGGTGAAGTCGGGCAAGATCTCCGGCAAAGTCGGAGAGGTTGTATTAATGTCTTCCGGCAGAACCAAAACCCCGAAGATTTTCTGGGTTGGCCTGGGGAAGAGGGAAGCGTTTTCCCCCCCCGTCATCTTAAAATTCGCGGCGGACCTTTATGAGCGCCTTGAACAGGTAGGGGCTAAAGAAGCCTATCTGGACCTCTGGGATATCGAGGGGTGCCGCATGGACTTCTTCTCGGCGCTGAATGCTTTTTTAAACGGAATTTTTGAGGACCAGAAAGACCCTCAAAGAGTCCCGGCGATTGATTTGACGTTTCATGCCAGGGACAAAGAAAGAGTCAAGGAGATGAACCGGACGCTTAAAGAGATCAACCTGAAATCCATTTTATCTTTCAGAGCCGGGCATGAACTATCATCGCAGACAAAATAAAAACCGCGGCAGAGTTTCTCTGTTGCCGCCCGGAGGAGAGCCCATCCTAAAATGATCAAACGGTATTCCCTTCCCGAAATGTCCGCGTTATGGACCGAAGAAAAAAAATATCAAGTCTGGTTCGACATTGAGCTCTGGGCCTGTGAAGCGATGGCCGAGCTCGGGATTGCCTCCCGGGAGGATGTCGACCATATCAGGGATAAGGCCAAAATCGACATCAAACGGATTGCCGAAATTGAAGAGGTGGTCAAGCATGATGTGATTGCCTTTATTACCGCCATTTCCGAGCAGATCGGCCCTTCTTCCCGGTTTCTTCATTTGGGAATGACCTCTTCCGACGTGGTCGATACGGGACTGGCGATTCTTTTAAACCAGGCCTGCGACATTCTTCTTGCCGATCTGAAACGGACCCTCGAAGCGGTGAAGCGGAAGGCCTATGAATACAGGAATACCCTGATGATCGGCCGGTCGCACGGAGTCCATGGCGAACCGATCACTTTCGGGTTCAAACTGGCCCTCTGGTACGCCGAATTAAAAAGAAATGAAGGCCGGCTGAAACAGGCGAAAGAAGTGATCCGTACCGGAAAAATATCCGGGTCGATGG